>JBBEBG010000038.1 GCA_040882465.1 Gemmatimonadota bacterium | reverse complement strand
CTGGCGATCGAGAGCCCTGCCGACCGAGATGGTCGGCAGGGCTCTTCGTCGTTTCGGAGATCCTTGGTCTCCTCCACAGTCGTTGCTGATGGCGGACCTCCGGGCGAACGCGAGGGCCGCGACTCGAGTCACGGTCTCGATCGCATTTCCGGAGGAGCTTGCGTGCGCGCGGGGTGAGCATACAATGGCCGGCGGCTCGACACCGAGTCATCCGCGCGGGCGGCGTTCGAACACCGAGAACTCGTCTCCCTTCCCGGCTTCACTCGAGGGTGACGTTCGAGGACCATCCGACATTGACGCATTGGGGACGCGGGGTCGCGCGCTCGATCGGCTTCATCTGCTTGGCCATGGTCGGGATGAGCTGCGGCCCCGATACGATGTTGGTGGCCGTAGACGAGGGAGATGAGCCGCCGCCGCCCTATCGACCTCCGACGGTTCTGCCGACGATCGGCACGATCTTGATCACTCACGAACCCGACACGACTTCGGTCCTAGCGGTCGGGTCCACGCTCCAGATGTTCGCGACCGCCCTGGACGGAGAAGGAAACTTCGTCTCAACGCCCGGACTCGCCTGGCGAAGCTTGACGCCATTCGTGGCGACCGTGAGCTCGACCGGCCTGCTCACGGCGGCCTCCGTCGGAACGGCGCCGATCGTTGTGGTGACCGGCTGCTGCGGTGCGGATACCGTGTTCGTGGCCGTGGAGCTCCGACCCCCACCTCCCCCTTGGGTCCAGATCACCCCGAACGGCGGGACGATTCCGGAGATCGGCGTGGCGCTCGAATTGACGGCGACCGCGAGGGTCACCGAAGAACAGGTCGTCGTGGATCCCGGGCTCTCGTGGACGAGTTTCGCGCCGCATATCGCGACCGTGGACGGGAACGGGCGGGTGACGGGGAAGTCGGCGGGCACCGCCCTCATCGCGGTCGCCGCGGAGTGCTGTGGGACGGATACGGTTGCGGTGACCGTACGCCAGACCCTCCTCCCTCCCTCTCCCTACTTTCCGCCTCCGGCAGACGGTTCGGTCTGGTTCGAGGAGACGTGGGCGGGGTACTCGTCCCTCCCCCAGTACGGTTCCGCGCCGGGGATCCATTGGGCCCAGAACTCGACGATCGAGACCGGGACCCTCTTCGATGGATCCACGGGCCGATTCGTCCGGTCGAGGTACCCGGGGAACGGTGGAGATGGGACCGCAGGCGTGGCCGTCTCACCTACTCTCGCCACCACGGACCGACCCCGTGAAATCTGGGGCGAAGTCTACTTCCGAGTTCCGTCGGACTGGAGCATCAAGTCAGACGACAAAACGCTTTTCGTCATGGAGGACTGGAGAAACGTCCCAGGGTCCTTCTACGGGGGCGGCGAAGGAGAGGTCTGGAGGTGGGCGATTTATCTGAGGAATAACTCGGGTTACGGTGGGCCTTACTTCCAGCTCGTCGGGTTCGAAAATCAGTCGAACCTCACGTCACAGATGTTCACGGGCCAGTGGGTCCGGCTCCGCTATCACTTCAAGATGGCGTCGAACATGACGGCCACAGACGGGATTTACGAGGTCTGGGTCGGCGACCGAAAGGTGACGTCCCGAGTCGGGATTCGTACCGATTCGCATGAGGCCGCGTTCTTCCGGGTGCATGCGCTCGGGGTCAATGCCGATCCAAATGGCTCCGCGGAGCGCGATTGGGGCCGACTGCGGATTTACGCCTCGACCCCGGGGTGGTAGGCCGATGGGCGGCCACAGTCGGGTCGGGGAAAGAAAAGGTGGGTCCCGCCGGAGCTCCTGCCATCCGACCGTCGATTTCGAGATCGGCGAGTTTGAACCCTGCGCGCCGCTCCTGATCGAGAAATACGCCGCCCGCGCAGCCGCCGTCTAGCAGGAGGCCCGAAGCACCATCCCGAGCACCTGCGTGGCCTCCCGGCGCAGAGGCACCTCCGTGTTTTCGTAGGCGCGGAAGTAGCCCGCCGACCAATCGCCGTCCGCCCGGAAGTACCCGTAGCCGTAGATGGCCGCCTGATCCCCTGGCGACACCGGCGGATGCTCGAATTGGTGCGTGCAGTCTCCGCCCCGGAAAATCTCGAAGCGCCTTCCCTGCCAATCCTATTGGAACGGGTCAGGCCCAACCTCGGTGCTCCCGCAGACGACGCACTGCGCTGCGGGGGCCAATGGTTCAACGGTCATTTCGCCTCCCGTTGGATGAGCTTCCGGGGTCCTTCGTTTCGGCTCCCCTGATCCTTCAGTAGCCCCCGCTTCGTCGGTAACGTGCCCCTTGCGTGGATTGCGATCGTGGCGCGACCGCGGTCCCATGGAGCTGAGAGGTCGGCCCAGGTCATGCCACACGGGTTGGAGTAATTCCACACAGGGACGGCGACGCACCACCGCCGTCCTTCCGTTCGCCCAGACACTATCCCATCTCTGTGCGCGCATCCCACCAGTTGCATCGAGCGATAAGAGAAGACAACTTGACCATGGCCAATGGCCGCTATGGTCACTTCCCCCTCTTGGGACCACGGACGGACGGTGCCTAATCTCGAGGCTCATGCCGAGCGGGCCTGCGTCGATTTTCCTCCGGCAACGTATTTCCACTACATCCCGTGAGTGAGGACCGCCTCGCCGGAAATCCTGCGTCCAACGAGCCCCAGCGACTGTTTTGGCTCGGACTTCTTTCGTGCATTTTCGTCGTGCTTGCGGTGGACCACTTTCCGTATGCCGATGCAGTCAATCATCTCGCTCGGTATCGCCTCATTGCGGATTATCTCGCCGGGCATTCGACGATCCCGATGGAGTTTCGGTTTCTGCCGACTGGTTACATCGCCGGCGATCTTTTGGGCGTGGGCCTCCTGCACCTTTTTCCCGCCGGGTTCGCCGCGCGACTTCTGGCTTTGCTCGCGCTACTGATCCCCAGCATCGGTGTGTACGTGCTCGCGGGTTCGCTGTTAGAAGAAAATCGAGACGTCGTCGGGGTTCTCCCGGTCCTTTCGCTGAATTGGTACCTATTCTACGGCTTCTTCAATTACCTGATAGGTCTCGGATTCGCATACTTTTTTCTCGCTTGGTGGTGGAAACTGCGGGACGTGAACCGGCCATCGACACTGGCGGTCACCGCTGTCGGCATCGTGGTCATAGGCCTGTGGCATCTTGCGGCGGTCGCTATCGCGCTGACGGTGATCTGGACACATGCCATCTGGTCGACCTGGAACAAGGGTCGTAACCGGTCCGGTGCGCCCTGGACATCCATGCTGCCCATCTGGGTCATCCCCTTGACGGCCGCCATGGCCGGTTTCTCTTTCGCCATCGTCAGCCGGATGCTCGTGGAGGGAAGCGGGTCGCCGGTCGCCGAAAGCCCCGAAATGATGTTCCGCACCCCATTCGAAAAGGCCATGCAGTTCCTTTCACCGATCTACGTGTTCTCGCTGGCTCAGGCCTTGCTCATGGTCGGGACCCTAAGCTTCGCGTTCGTCGCTTGCTGGATCGAAGGCCGACGATCCTCTCGAAGGGGCCCCTTGTTCCTGCTTACGGGGGCAATGCTGCTCTTCTTTTTTCTCGTGTTTCCCGTCGAGATGGGTGGGGTGTACGACGTCGACGTACGTTTCCTGTTGCCCGGGTACGTCTTTCTCCTCTTTTGGGCAGCACCACGAACGCGTGTAAGCTCATGGGTCCTCCGGCTTGTCACTTTGGGAGTTGTTGTACATTCGGCCGTCACATATACGCACATGCGCACGATTGATGAGTCCTTGGGTGACCTTGCCGAGGTCATCGACGCGCTCCCCAATGGCGTGAACGTGGTTGCCCTCGTGGCGACGGAGTCCCGGGGGCGCGTGGACCCTGAGCGACACTTCATCTTTTGGCACACAATTCAGCACGGCGGCCTTGCCAACACGATGTTCACGGCAGAACACGGCGGCCATTTGGCCCACTTTATGGTGAGCAACCTGCCCTACGACGTTCCACTTGTGTGGATTCCGGGCGTGAACGACCCTGATTGGCACCGGGTCGCCGAGGACTACCAATATGCCGTCACGATTGGAGCCCGGCTTTCCGCCGGGACGCAGGCGCAGATCGGCGCCGAGGAAATTCTTTCGCGGGGTCAATCGACTCTGTACCTGATCGCCGACCCGCCCTTACCACGCTAGGCTGGAACTCGCCGGGGAGGTGTCGGCCACGGGTGCCGAGGGTCCTTTCCACGGACGTTGAAGCCATGCAGGACGACGACTTCCAAGCCCACTCTCGCCTCGACACCAGTCACTGGTGGTTCGTCGCACGGCTCGAAATCGTGCGAATGCTACTTCACCAAGTGCTTCCTCCGTCGAGGGACCTGAAGATCGTGGACATTGGATGCGGCACGGGCGGGGCCGTTGCGGGCCTTGCAGGGGACTACGCCGTGAGCGGCATCGACCCATCCGCGACCGCTATCGGTTTTGCGCGGGCGAGATTTCCCGAGCTGGACCTTCGATGCGGTGAGCCGTGTGAAATTCTTCTCGGGTCGAAGGAGCGGGTCAATGCCGTTCTCATCATGGATGTTCTCGAGCACGTAAAGAACGACGCAGCGCTCTTGGCGTGCGCTGTGGAGGCCCTGGCACCGGGTGGCTATGTGGTCCTCACGGTGCCCGCGGACATGCGACTCTGGAGCAGTCACGACGAACGTTTCGGTCACTTTCGACGCTACGACATGCGGACGCTACAATCGCTCTGGGAAGCCCTGCCGATTCGACTCCGTATGCTGTCCTACTTCAACACCCGACTCTATCCAGCCATCCGGACCTTTCGCGCCGCAAAGCGATTGCTGGGCATTTCTGGAGAAGCGTCGGATCTCGCGGCGACTGGTCCGTGGTTGAATCGGGTGCTCCTGTCGGTGTTTCGAGGTGAATCACAGAGGCTGGTCCGGGCACTCGAAAACCCTGCGGCGGCTTACCGTTTTGGAGTGAGCTTGATCGCCGTCTTAGAAAAGGCCGGAAATGGCAGTGTTGGTCAGCGTGCCTCAGACGCGGTAGCGGTGGCGGATCGAGAGCAGGTCGAAAAAGGCCCGGATCATCGAGCGCGCCGTGAGCTTGGAACCTGAAACGTCTTTCCACGCCTCGAGGGGAAATTCTATCACGACCTGAGAGGCCGGCTCTGCACCGATACGGGCTGCAAGTCGGGCCAGGATCTCGACATCGAAGATCCATCTCGATCGAAACGGGTCGTCGAGGGCTGCGGTCACGTCTGGCGTCGCGCGAAATATCTTCGCACCGCACTGGGTGTCATATACACGCATCGAGAGGACCATCGAGGCGACCGTCGCGAAGACTCGGCCGAGGTAGTGCCGTAGTGTGCCGCGCTCGATGCTCCTGCCCAACATTTGAACCCGCGATCCGATCACCGCGATGGCCGTAGGTCGCCGCTGAAATTCCATCATGAAGGATGGGATCTCATCCAAAGGGGTCGCCAAATCGGCGTCCCAATAGCCGGCGTGCGTGGCACCTCCGCCGAAAGCCTCTCTGAGGCCCTGCCGCACGGCCTCCGCTTTCCCAACGTTTTCTGAGAGCGACATCATGCGCATGCGCTGTGGCGCGCGATCCATCAGTTGGCCCAGAATCGCCGCAGTGCCGTCCCTGCTGCCATCGTCGACGAAGAGAAACCCGACGCCCGGGACCCGCGCGGCGAACTCCAGGAAGCGCGGGACGGGGAGGCGGGACGCTTCGTTGAAACAGGGAACGACAATGACCGTTCGCACGTCGTCGGCCCATCGGTGGGACGAATCGTCGGTGTTCATGGAATGGGAGATGGTTCGAGGGCCGGCGCTCCCGAGACCCCGGAGCGGCGCGTGCCTGGTGCAAGTGAGCGGTGCACGGTACCTGCCCGGAGTGGGAATGGACGAATCAAGGATGTTCGCGCGCCCGAATGCGGGAGTGGGCCCTAAAGGTCCAAGCGGGGGGGACGTGGCGATGCCCTCACCAGAAGCCACCTCCGTCGGAGCGGGAGATGGGTCTACGCTCTCCCCGGGCGGGCGAGGGGTGGGAGCGACTCCGCGTCAAAGCCTCGCCGTCCAACGGGACGAGAGTGACCGGAAATCCGCCGGCTCATCCGCCCACCGAATCCATTGCTCAAGGTCGCCGAGGCCGCCGGACTGCCCGCGGCGAGCCACTGGGCCGCCGTGATCTCGAGTCCGGCGATCAGCGCGAAGAGTGAGAAAAGCATCGCAATGTAGCCCATCGAGAGGAAGAATCCCCCGACACAGAAGGCCATCAGGGAGAGCATGAGGCAGTCCGCGCAAAGCGTGAGCTCGGCGGCCTGAGACGATCCGCGAACGCGGGCGCAGGTGCGACGGAGTCGGAAGAGCGCCAGAAACGCGGTCAAGAACATCCCCAGGTACAGAATGATTCCCGGGTAACCGGTTTCCGTGGCGACTTCGACAAAGGAATTGTGCGAGACGCGTGCGCCGGCAGGGAGGCCGCGCTGCGCTTGGGGCGAGAGGGTAGCCTCGGCCACCGGAAAGTTCAGGGTGCCCACTCCCGTGATCGGTCGGTCGGCCAGATAACCCATGCCTCGCTTCCAGATCTCGACTCGCCCTTCCTGATCCGCGTAATTGTAGTCCTCCGTCGGGCTAAAGAGTGTGGACAGGCGGTCCTGGACGGATGCGGGGAGGAAGAAGAATCCCACCACGAGCGCGATAGCCGGAACAAGACGTACCCACCACTTGATCCCGCGGACCCGCACCCAGAGCACGAGGAGGAGGAGACCGAGGGTGAGGAATCCGCCCCGTGACTGCGTCATCAGGATGCTCACCGCCATCATGCCGGCGATGATCCAGAGCACGGCCTTGATCTTCGTGTCCTTCTCCGAGAACGCGAAGTAGAGCGTCATCGGAAGGACCATGTTGAGGAGAAGAGCAAGGTCGTTCACGTCGTACATCGAGACCGGGGTTCCCCAGAGAGGAAATCCGCCCTTCACGTAAAAGTAGGTGAGTGTCGCGGCACCAAGCACATGCACCGCCATGAGCCCGCGGACCGCTCTGAACGACACGAGGCAGGTCAGCGTGAAGAGGGCCATCGTGAGAGACTTCGAATGGGTGTTGAGCCAGGCATCCCATGCACGGTCCGGATCGATGGCGGCCGGCGACGTGGCGGCCACCCAGAGCATCCAGACCACCAGCATCCAGACATACGGAAGCTTGAGGGCGCGTCCAAGTTGGGACATGCGCGGTTCGAAGACGAGATAGCCCCACGAGGCAACAGTGGCGATCGCCGCCAGCCGGAAAGGCTGGAGGATCGCCGCCATATCGTGATATCGCCAGATGTACGTCAGGACCAGCGCCGCGAGCACACCGTTTCGCAGCGTCGCAAGCCTTCTGAGTTCGGCGATGAGGGAAAATCGCCCGGCAGTGGCGGGATTCGCTCGCCGGCGGGCGCGCATGGTCCCCCCGGCCCAGGGGAAGGTGGCGGTGCTGCGTGCGGTCGGAAGGGATCGCATCCTAGAACGCTTCCGGAATCTGGGAGCCCGCAACGGTCACTTTCTCCCGGACGGCCCGGACGACGCGAACGTAGTCTTCGGCCGGGATCTCGAAGAAGCGCTCGGCGAACCGACACTCCCCGGCGCCGAAGTGCAGGGAGTGAAACATGTTGAGCCCCGTGATCCCGTGCACGTAGTCCTTCCCCGACATTTGGGACGCGTGGAGCCCGAGGAGGCGCCGCTTTTCCTCCTGCGTCTCGTCAATGTTAACGATAACATTCGGCACCGTGAGCCCCCAAACCTCGTAACCCATGACCCGTGGCCGGAGCGTGGTCTCAGCCAACGCCTCCGCCAACGCGAAGTTGGTACGCTGATGATGCAAGTTGTAGTCCAGGAAAAAGGGGACGAAGACGACGTCGGCCCGCGTCCGCTCGATTTCCTCCCGGAGATCTGCGGCGGCCGCCCTCTCTTCCTCTCCCGAGAGGTGCAAATAACGAAGGAAACGGGGTGGTGCAATCCCCAACTCTCGAGCAACGGCAGTGGCTTCCCCCTCTCTCAGCGCGACTTGCTCCGCCCGAGTTCTCCCGTCCTCGGCGTGCTCGTCCCCCCCGTCCTGGGTGAAAACCACCGCGAGCGCACTCCCGGCGCGCCGCTGGAGGATCATCGCTCCCCCGCACCCGATCATCTCGTCGTCCTGATGCGGGGCCACCACAAGCATGGAGCGGCCGAACGGCGCGCGGATCGGGACGGGGCGAATCACCGCAGGGAGGACGTTCGTAGCGCAGAGGATCGCAGCGACCCGGGCATCGAGGCTCTCGAGGGAGCGCTGGAGGAAGAGCTTGTAGTTCGTGCGCCCGTAAAGGAGTGGGACGAACTCCCGGTACAGGCGCCTCAGCGTGTTTCGGATCATCGCCACCCCGCGGTGAGATTCATGGGTCCGAGGACGAGTTTGGGTTCGGGGGACGCTACGTCAGTGGAGCGCGGACCCTCCGTCCGCGGGATCCTGAGGGGCGACGCGGCGGATGATCTCAAGGTAGTGTCGCACGTAAGCGTCAGTCGTGAACGACTCGAGCGCACGCTTCCGTGCGGCGGCCCCCATGCGGGCGCGCTCGCCCGGGGAAAGGCCCATGAAACGCCGGAGCGCTCGCACCAGGTCGTTGACGTCGCCTGAGCGGAAGAGAAGGCCATCCTCCCCATCTTCCACGACGTGGGGGATCCCGCCGGCCGTGCTTCCGATCCGGGCCCGGCCGAGAAAGGCTGCTTCCAGGAGCACTCGCCCCATCCCCTCTGAACGGGAGGGAAGGACGAGTGCGCTCGAACCCTCGATCAGTTCGCGCAAGATGGGCGGTTCCGAAGGCCCTCGAAACTCGACCCGGTCCCGGGGAAAGTCCGCGCCGCGCGCCGATTCCTCGATTCGCCATCCCACGACGAGGAGCCGCCACCCCGGAAATTCGGGAGCGACGCGCGCGAAGGCTTCGAGGAGGAGATCCACACCCTTCAGAAGATAGGGGTGCCCGACGAAGATGAGGCGGTCCTCCGGCGCGCGTCCGGTAGGCTCGAAGGCCGCGGTGTGGATCAATTCGTGGAAGGAGGCGCGAGGGGGGCGGTCCGCCGGGACCATGAAGCCCATCAGCTGGCCGGGGTAGAGGAGCTTGATGAAGTCTGCCCTCCGAAGCATCCATGAACCCACCCGGAGCATCCACTTGCGCTTCCTCTCGGCCTTTCGCTGGTCCTCGAGGTCGATGAGAGTATTCGGATCGCCGAAGACGCCGTTCACTTCGCAAATGAAGGCCGCGCCGGTGAGCCACTTGAGGAGAAGGCCGATGACCCCGCTCTGGAACGGATCGTAGGTGATCACGACGAGCCGCTTCCCTTCCAGCCAACGGAGCCGGAGGCCATGCCCCACGACGCGCGCCGTGTAAAGGATACGGCGGACCGGTTCGGGGAGAAACCGGCTCCCCCAGGCGTACAAACGAATCTTGAAGCGCCCCACCTGATAGTGCGCCTGCTGGCCCGAACGGGTCGCAATCTCTCCGTCGAGGACCGGCGCGAAGGCGCGAGCGAAGAAGAGGAGGTGGTTCTCGACATTGTGGACGGGTCCCAGTCGAACGATGACGAGGTAGGGCTCTTGACCGGAGGCCATCGTCACACCTTTCCGCCAGCCGCGCCGGCGACGAGGATGTGAATCTTCCCGTCGCGTACATCCCACACTTCGTCCGCGAGCTCCCGGAGCGCCGGCTGGTGCGAGATCGAGAGGATGCTGAGCTTCCCCTTCAGACGCGCGATGGCGCGGCAGACTTCCTGCTCGGACACGGTGTCAAGCGCCGTTGTGGGTTCGTCCAGGATCAGAAGGCTCGGGCGCGTGACGAGCGCGCGCGCAATCGCTAGTCTCTGGCGCTGGCCTCCGGAGAGCGTAGTCCCCTCCTCGCCGATCCGGTGGTTCAATCCCCCGTCGAGCGCCATCACGAAGTCCCATGCGCTGGCGGCGCGAAGTGCCGCCTCGACCTCGTTGTCACCGAATGCCGGGTTGCCGAGGGTGACGTTCGCACGCACGGTATCGCTGAAGAGCATCGGTTCCTGCGGAACGTAGCCGATCTGTCGGCGCCACCCGCGAACGCCAGCTTCCGCCAGGCTCACTCCATCGACGAGAATGCGACCGCCGGCCGGTCGGAGGAGCCCGGTGAGGAGGTCGGTCAGCGTCGTTTTTCCCGACCCTGAGGGACCGACGACGGCCACGAACCGGCCCGCGCGGAGCGTCGCGTTCGCACCCTTGAGCACGGCCGTGTCACCAAAAGAAAACGAGAGGTCCTCCACCCGTAGCTCCTCCTCGAAGCGCGGCGGAGGCTTCCCGTCCTCGGCCCAGGTCTCGCGGGCCGTCTCTGCCGCCTCGATGTGTTCCATGAGGGAGCGGAAGGAGCTATCCCCGATGAGTACAGAAACCCACCGCTGCTGCATGTTCGTGATGCTCGTCACCGTCCGGTAAAAAAGCCCGGCAAGGATCATGATGGACGTCGCGGCCAACGTCGTGAAGGTGAGCACAAACCAAAGCCCGAATGCGAGTGCCGCCATGAGGAGGGGCTCGCGTGCCTTCTTTAGGAGCTCGGTCGAAGCGATCTCCTTTCGTTGGGCGATGAAAAAGGCCTCGGTCTCCTCCTCGAGCCGGGGAAGGAGATACCCCTCCATCCCCATCGCCTTGAGCGGCTTGAGGCTGGGAAGCGCATCGGTGAGTCGCGCGAGAATCGACCGGAGAATCTGCACCTGGTCGTGGCCCGCGCGTCGGCTCGCCATGACCCTTCCCTGGAGGATGAGGAGGATCACGGCCCCCGCCCCAATCGCGGCGACACCCGTCTCCCACGACATCAGAAAGACGATCGCGAGGTAGACGATGACCTGCGTTCCCTCGGCCACGACCTGCGCGAACTCCTGATAAGCCATTCCGGTTCGGCCCACCTCGTTGCTCACGGCGTTCGAGATGAAGCCGGACGGGTAACGGAGGACGTGCCTCCACTCTGCGCTCGAGATCGCGCGCAGGAGCCGGATCCGCAGCTCCATGGCGACGCGCGCCACGACGGTCCCCACCGTCAGGACGGCGAGGTAGAAGACCACACCCTTGAGGGTGAACATGACCACGAGGAGGGTGAGAAGAAGCCCGGTCGAGGGCTCGAGTCCCACGGTCCGCAGGCCTTGCTCGATGGCGAGGCTGAGTCCGCTCTCCGTCCCCGCGTCGGCGGACACCATCGACTCGAGGACCGGGAGTGCCGCGACGATGCCGAAGCCCTCCAGGACGCCGGCAAGGGCGAGCAGGACCACCATGAGCGTGACCCTCGCCCGGTCGTGGCGTGCAATGTACTGCACCAGTCCGTTCCGACTCTCCATCAGCGCTCCTTGCCTCGCGTCCCCGCAATTCCCCCGGCGCGCCCGAGTCCAAGGTACCGCGGCACCGCCTCGGGATCGCGGGGTGTAACAGCACGACCCGGGCCAAAGGACTGAGTTTGCGGCCCCCGCCCGCACCATCGAGGCGCATGCGAGCCATCCGCGCTTTGCGGTACAATCTCGAGCA
This sequence comes from Gemmatimonadota bacterium, assembly GCA_040882465.1. Lineage (NCBI taxonomy): Bacteria > Pseudomonadati > Gemmatimonadota > Gemmatimonadota bacterium. The sequence continues at coordinate 46,001 of JBBEBG010000038.1, read as the reverse complement.
CGGCGGCGTGGGCGTGGTTCTCCGGAAAGTCGCAGGCCGCCTCGTAGCCCTCTTTTATCGCGCGGAGGCCTGGCTCCTCTTCGAGATGGACCTCGAATCGCCGGCGGCACCGGAACTCGCCCCGGGGACTGAGCTCCGCACGATGACGATGGAGGACCTTCTCCTCCACCACTTCTTCAAGGCGGTCCACTATCCGGATGACCTGAGGGCCCGATTCGCGGATGGGGACCTCTGCCTCGGAATTTTCATGGACGGTTCGCTGGCGCACGTCGCATGGATGGCCTCCCACCGGCTCCCCCTGGATCCGGGCCTTCCCGTCTTCGCCGCGGCGGGCGCCGCGGGAATCTACGATATGTTCACCCTCCCCGGCTTCCGGCGACGGGGGTGCCAGGCTCTCGCCCTCCGCGAGATCCTCCGCAGGGCGGAGGCGCGGGGACTGACACGGGCAGTCGCCGTCGTCCATCCTGCCAACCGGCCCTCGATCTCCGCATTCGAGAAGTGCGGGTTCCGAGCCCCCCGGCGTCTCGAATACCGGCGAACGCTCTGGAGGTCCCACCTCACCCTCGTTCCGCTCGACGCCTGACCAGTCGCTCGAAGCGAGCGACCCAGCGATTGTAGGCCGGTCCGACCACCCGCTCCGTCCAGGGCCGGCCGCACGCAAGCCAGAAGTACGACGGGCTGACGCGCCGGGTCCGCACGGTGTAGCTCCCGCACTCCGTGACCGACGAAGCCCAGTCGCGCTTGTACCCTTCCGTCCCCTGGAGGAAGTCGATTCCGCTGAGCCCCGCCTCGATCGCATGCACTAGGAGGAAGCGGAGGTGAAGCTTCCCGGGAGAGTAATTCTGAAGGGTGTGGTCGAAGGTGGGTTTGTAGTAGAGGAGGTATCCCCCTCCAACGGCTCCCACATGGTAGGCGATCACCCGCTCTCCCGCCCTCAGGAGGGAGAAGTGGAGTCCCTCCCCCCAGAGCTTCTCGATCATTCCGTAGTAGAAGTCTCTCGCGGAGCGATCTTCGAAGGAGGCGGGGAGGCCGGCCTCGAGCCAGCGACGGTCGTGCATCTCGAAGAGGCCGGGGAGGTGGGCCTTCGCCTCTTCCGGGTCGGTCACCACTCGGAAGTCCAGCGGCCCCACCGACTCCTCGATTCGCTTCGCCTGGCGCCGAAGATCGCCACGGAGGCCCTTCTTCATCGCCGCCTCCGCCTCATCGAAGGTGGGGGGGAGGGAGAGGGTGAGGGAAGGTGCTTCCACGTGACGAAAGGGGAGCCCCCGCTCCTCGAGTAGCGATTCGAGAATCCCGGGGACTCCGGTTTCCACCGGGAGGTTCGCAAGGACCAGCGTCCCTGCCCCGCGCGCGCTGGAGAGGGCCGACTCGAGCAGGGGACGAACGACTTCGGGCCGGGCCTCCTGCCCCGTGATCGGGAGAGAGTAATCGCCCCGTCCTCCCGCGAGGGCGTCCACCACCGGAAGGAAGAGGCCGAAGCGGTTCATCCGGCGCCGCGAGGTGGGAAGGATCCCCACGATCCGGTCCCCTTCGTAGGCGACATGATACCGCACGCGGGCCCGGGGGAAGTAGCTCGCCCGCGCGATCTCGAACCAGTCCGGGTGGAGAAAAAACCTCCACCGCTCTCGCGGGAGGAGCGAGATCCACGCTTCACGGATCTCGTCGCCCTGGTCGCCCTGGAGGACGCGAAGTCGGATCAACGGCTCCACCTTGTCCCTCCCCCTCCCGCCAACGATCCTTCCGCTCCATGAAATCCTTCGTGAAACACGCGGTGGAGCGCATTCTCGTTGGGGCGGGGTACGCGCGCGCCGTGCGCCCGCGGCGCGCGGGACGCCTCCTGATCCTGGCGTACCACAACGTGGTCCCGGACGAAGACGCGGCGGCTGCTCCGGACTCGCTCCACCTCCCCTTGTCGCGCTTCCGTAAGGAGCTCGACCTCCTCGAGCGAGCATCGCATATCGTAGCGCTCGAGTCTCCTGACTCGGCCGGCTCGGTCGAACCCCGAGGGAAACCTCGGGTGGCGCTCACCTTCGATGACGCCTATCGGGAAGCGGTGGAGCTGGCCCTCCCCGAGCTTCTCCGGAGGGAGCTTCCGGCCACCGTCTTCCTCTGTCCCGGTCTCCTCGATGCGGAACGTTTCTGGTGGGATGTCTTCGATGCTCGCGGGGCGGAGGGGAAGGTCTTTCAGGAGCTCGCGGGGGACGATGGCGACGTCTCGCGATTCCTCGCCGGCGATCCGAGGCGCCGGAAGTCCTCCTCCGAGTGGCGCCGCCCGGCACGGATGGAGCTTCTTTCCCCGTACCTCCGCGACCGAGAGGGGGCGATTCGCTTCGGGAGCCACAGCTGGAGCCATCGAAACCTGGCCGCACTCGAGGAGGACCGCCTCCGCGACGATCTCCGCTCGAGCTGGGACTGGCTGGAGCGTTCGGTCGAGCGCCCCAGCCGGTGGCTCGCCTGCCCTTACGGGTTCAACTCCCCCGCGGTTGGCCGGATCGCGGCCGGCATCGGGTACTGGGGCGCCCTCGAGATCGCGGGTGGCTGGGTCCCAGAATCCGGGTGGGACCCATTTCGCACGCCGCGCCTGAACATTCCGGCGGGCGTTTCGGACGAAGGCTTCGAACTTCGCGTCTCTGGCGTAGTCCAGCGGTAGCTCCGCGGGCCGGGGGCGGTCAGGCACTGGACGGGGCCCGTGAGTCTGCCCGGGGTCCCCGGGCGAGCCCCTCGAGTGCCGCAACCAGCCGCGCACCGTCCGTCTCCCAGTTGAAGCGGTCGCGGATCGCGGCTCGCCCCGCCCCCGCGTGCGCCTTGCGTGTCTCCGAGCGCCATAGCGCCTCCATCTGTTCAGCCAGGTGCTCCGCGTCCCCGCTCCGAAACCAAAGGCCGCATCCCGTTTCCTCGATCACCCGACGGGTGGGTCGGGCATCGGAAGCGAGGACCGTGAGGCCGGCCGACATATAGTCGAATAGCTTATTCGGGATGGTAGAATTCCAGCTCTCGTGGGCGAGGTGGGGGATCAGGCCGACATCCGCCCCGGCGACGATATCGAGCGCTTCATCGTAGGGAAGGAATCCGCGAAACCGGATCTCGTCGCCGGTGAGGCCGAGGGCGGTGGCGTCCTCCTCGAAGGCCTGTCGCCCTCGCCCGTCGCCGATGATGGTAAAGCCCACCGGGACGCCCCGATCCCGGCAGAGGGCTACCGCCTCGATCGCCGTCCCCACCCCCCTGGCCTTCTCGAGGAGCCCCAGGTAAACGACCTCGAGGCGGCCGCGGGGCTCCTCGTCGCGGGGACGGGGAAACGGAAAGCGGTCCAGTCGGCTGGCGGATGGGGTGTTTCCCACGACCGTGATCCGATCGGGCGGGACGCCGAGGGCCACAAGCCGGTCCCGGGACTCCTCGACCACGACGACGATGTGGCCCGCGCGCCGCACCGTCCAGCGCTCGACCGCTTCGACCGCTCGCGGGTTCCGGACCAGCGTGTCCCCGAACCTGGTGGCACCCGTGAGCCAGAGATCCCGAATCATCGCCGGATAGTTCTCGGCCATGTCGAGGACCATGGGGACGCCGAGCCGGCGGCCCGCCCAGACGGCGGCGGGCGCGAGGGGAAGGTCCCTGCAGAGGATGAGGTCCACCTGCTCGGCCCGTCCCACCTTCAGGATGTGCCGCATCCAGCGCGGATTGCAGAAGGCCGGAAACTGAGAGGCGGCGTCCATGCGCCGGCCGAGCCGGCTCCATGGACGCATCCGGTGCACGACGCACTCGGGGAAGGTCTCCCGGAGCGCGTCGCGGGTTCGGTTCCGGGCGAGGAGATGCACGGCGTGGCCGCCCGCGGTCAACGCCTGGCAGACCTTCTCGACTCGCACGTCCCAAGGATACTCCGACGTCCAGAGCTTCAGGACGCGCATGCGCCGGCCTCGGAGAGGTTCTCGATTTTCCAGTGCCTGCGCCAGGCCTCGAGCATCGCCACGCTCCAGATCCCCAGCGCGAGTTCGGTGCGCCCCTTCCGGAAGCGCTTCCATGCGGCCTGGACCTCGCGCGGCTCGAGAATCGCGTCGCGCGCCGGCGAGGCGGAGAGGAGGAGGTCCTCGCACCACTCCCGGAGCGGGCCGGCGAGCCAGTCCTCCACGGGAACCGAGAATCCGGTCTTCGGCCGCTCGATCAGCTCGCGGGGCACGCGGCGGTAAAGGATCTCCCGGAGAATCCACTTCCCCACCTCTCCCCGCAGTTTCATCGCACCGCCGAGCCGCCAGCTCTCCTCGACCACTCGGTGGTCGAGGAGGGGGACGCGGACCTCCAGGCTGACCGCCATGCTGGCCCGATCCACCTTCTGCAGGAGATCGTCGGGGAGGTAATACGTCTGGTCGAGAAGGAGCATCTCGTCGAGCGCGAGGGGGTTGGGGCTCCCTTCGAGCATCGCGCGCACGGGGTCGGGCGCGCCGCCGGATCCGTTCCGGACCAATCGCTCGGCCTCGTCCCAGATGGACATCAGCGTCTGGTACGTATCGGCGCGCGACCCATCCCGCATCATGCGGGCGAGCTTGTGGGCCTTCTGTCCGGCGAGGCGCGGAATTCGGGCGCCGATGAACGGCAGATCGCCCAGGCGGTCCCACGTCGGAGCGGGGAGTGCCCGGATCGCCGCACCCATCCACCGCCGGGGCATGGCGGGAAGACCGGAGAGCCGCCTCGCCATCGCGGGGCCGTCGCGATAGCGGTTGTATCCCGCGAAGAGCTCGTCCCCGCCGTCTCCGGAGAGGGCCACGGTCACGCTCTCGCGGGCAAGGCGGCTGATGAGGTAAGTCGGGATCTGCGAGGGGTCGGCGAGCGGCTCGTCGAAGATCTCGGGAAGTTGGGGCACCAGGCGAAGCGCGTCCGTCCCGGTCACGCGAAGCTCGGTGTGGTCGGTTCCGAGGTGGGCCGCCACGCCGCGAGCGTGGACCGACTCGTCGTGCTCCGGATGGTCGAACCCGACGGTGAAGGTGCGGACCGGCCGGTCGGAGTGCTCCTGCATGAGCGCGACGACCAGGCTCGAATCGATCCCGCCGGAGAGGAGCGCACCCACCGGGACGTCGGCGACCATGCGGAGTCGCACGGCGTCCGACAGGAGGGCGTCCAGCGCGTCCACGGCCTCGTCATCGGAAGGGCTGGAATCTCGGAGCGGCATGGCTCGGGCGCGGACTGCGCCGAGCGACCAGAAGGGCTCGGACTTGGGAAGTGGCCCGCGCGGATCGCGGATACGGAGGAGGTGGCCCGGCAGGAGCTTTCGCACGTCGCGGAAGGGAGTGCCTGGCGCCGGGACGTAGAGGTAGCGGAGGAAGCTGGTGATCGCGGCGAGGTCCACCGCCGGATCCAGGCCGGGTGCCCGTGTGACGGCGCCCAGCTCCGAACCGAAGGCGATTCCCCCCGAGGTCTGGGCGACGTAGAGGGGCTTGATTCCCATCCGGTCGCGGATCAGGAGGAGCTCCTGGCGCTCCTGATCCCAGAGAGCAATCGCGAACATCCCGATCATTCGCTCGAGCGTCGCCTCCACCCCCATCCGGTCAAAGGCCTCGAGAATGACTTCTGTGTCGGACCCGCCCCGGTATTCGCTCCGGGGGATCCCGAGTTCGCGCCGGATCGCCTCGAAGCTGTAGGCCTCGCCATTAAAGACGATCGTGTAGCGTCCGGAGCCGGAGACCATGGGCTGGTGTCCGCCCGGGGACAGATCCAGGATCGCGAGCCGCCGGAAGGCGAAGGCGACCCGCCCGGAGGGATCTACCCACGCGCCGTCGTCGTCTGGACCTCGGTGGCGGAGGAGCTCCGCCATCCTCCTGGCGTCCGCGGCGAGACGCCCCGGATCGGTTGGAGGGCCCTGAAAAATCCCGGCAAAACCGCACATCTTGGAAGCTTTGTTCCTCCGATGGGTCCGACGCTCTGCATGGGAAGGTCCGAGCGAATCATCCCGCGACACGCCCGAGTTAGCAAGAACGGGACCACCTGGTGCGTGACCGTTGGGCGATCGTCCGAGCGCACGTTACCTTCCCGCTGATTTCCGTTTCCCGACTGATTTCCCCATCCCGGGCGGCCGTCGCCGGTCGAAGGGACGGAACGCCGAGGGCGGCGACGAATGACGCGGTCCGAGAGCTCACCCCCCGATGCGCCGCCCATGACCGTCGCGCTCGCACTCGAGTCGGATGGGCCGGGTGGAGCCGAATGGATGCTCATCCACCTCGCGGTCGGACTGCGAGAGCGCGGGCTCGGGGTGGTCCCGATCTTGCCAGAGCGGGGTGTCGGTTGGCTCGGCTCGGAGCTCGAGGCGCGCGGTTTCGCGCCGCGCACCTTCCGGCTCGACCATCCGCTCGACGCGGGGTGTGTCCTCCGCCTGAGGCGTCTTCTGATCGAGGAGAAGGTGTCGGTCGTGCACGCTCACGAGTTCACGATGTCGGTATTCGCGACGGCGGCGGGTCGGCTCTGTGGCGTCCCCTCCGTGGTGACCCTCCACTCGGCGCAGGCCTTTCCCGAGCGGCTGCGCCGTCGTATCGCGATTCGGTGGGCCGTGCGGCAAGCGAGCGCGGCCACCACCGTGTCGGCGGCGACGCGAAGACAGCTCGTGGATCGGCTCGGAACGCCTGCCGACACCTGGATCGTCATCCCCAACGGCGTTCCCGTGCCTCGCGGGGAGCGGGCCGCCGCACGGGCCGCACTCGGAATCGGGCCGGATGAGCGGCTCCTCCTCGCCGTGGGAAATCTCTATGCCGTGAAAGGACACGACGTCCTCCTCCGGGCGGTGGCGCGGATCGCCGAGCGGACCGATCTCTCCCCGTGGGTGTTGGCGATCGCAGGCCGAGGCGAGGAACTCGAGCCGCTCCAGGCTCTGGCCGGAGCCCTCGGCATCACCTCGCGGGTGCGTTTTCTCGGGCTTCGCCGGGACGTGGCGTCGCTCCTTCACGCGGCCGACCTCTTCGTCCATCCGTCCCGTAGCGAGGGCCTTCCGCTGGCTATCGTCGAAGCGATGTCGGTGGGGCTTCCGGTCGTGGCGAGCGATGTGGGGGGGATTCCGGAGGTCGTCCGCTCCGGGGAGACCGGTCTGCTCGTGCCCCCCGAAGACGCCGAGGCGCTGGCCGAAGCGACGGTGCGGCTTCTCGATGACCCGGCCGAGGCGGCACGGATGGGAGCCCGCGGCCGCGAGGTCGCGGCGGCGGCATATGGACTCGAGGCGATGATGGATCGATACCTCGCCCTCTACCGTGCGGCGGGCGGAGCGCGGTGAGCATTCGCCCCGAGGTGGTGACAGACACCGCTCCCGGACACGCGGTGAAGGGGCTCCCTGTGAGGGTCCTCTTCGTGCATTACGGCGAGAACTGGATCCGCGGCACCGAGACCGTGCTGTTGGAGCTCGTGCGGCGCTTGGACCGCACTCGCTTTCAGCCGTACGTCGCGTGTAACCACGAGAGCCTGGCCGAGGCCGTGCGCACCGCCGGCGTCGAGGCCTTCGTCATCGACCGGCCCACGATCTGGGTTGACGGACTCCGGACCCGGATCGAGCCGATTCGGTGGCTCCGTACCGTGCGTGCCCTTCGTGACCTAGCGGGACGCCTCGGGGTGGACCTCCTCTGCTGCATGAACGGCCAGCCCTCCATGGTCGCGTATTATGCGGGGAACCGAGGGCGCATCCCCTGCGTGTCCTACGTCCACTCCTTCTACATTCGGCGAGACATCCACCTGTACCGGATCCCAAGGGTCCCCGCGGTCCTCTTCTGCAGCGACGAAGTACGTGCCTCGATCGTGCGAAAGGCGCGCCTCCGCGGGGCAATCCACGTCATCCACAACGGCGTGGATCTCACCCGCTTCCGCCCAAGCGACGATGCGGAGGCGCGGAGCCATGCGCGCGAGCGGGCCGGGATTCCGCTCGACCGGGTGGTCGTCGGTCAGGTGGGAAGCCTGATCCATCGCAAGGGTGTGGACCTCCTGATCCGAGCGGCGGCGGATCTTCTCGGCGCCGGCGCGCCCGTACACGTGGCGTTCGTCGGAAGCGGCCCCGACGCAGATGGTTTCAGGCGGCTCGCAGCGGAGCTCGGGATCGCGGACCAGGTGACGTTCGCCGGCGACCTCCGCGACCCGGCCCCCTGGTACCGAGACATTTTCGACATCAACGTGTTGGCTTCGCGCGCCGAGGCATTCGGGGTGGCCCTGATCGAGGGGGCCGCCTCGGGGCTACCCCTGGTGGCCGCCCGCACGGGCGGAATGCAGGAGATCGTCCGTGAGGGCGTCACCGGACTCTTCTTCGAGCCCGGCGACGCGCGGGACCTGGCCGCGAAGCTGGGACGCCTCGTCGGGGACGTCGGGCTGCGGGAACGGCTGGGCCGCGCGGCGCTCGCCGACGCGCGGGAGCGGTTTTCGATCGAGGGACAGGTGAGGGGGATCGAAAGGGTGTTCGACGAGACGATTCTAAGCGCTTCCGGCGGCGGGGCGCGACCGGCACGGGCGCCATGAGCGCCGTTGATCGGGAGTCCGCCTTGCCGGAAGGGACACGAGGCGAATCGCGCCTCACTGGTGGGTCCGGGGAGACGTTCTGGGGCGCCCGCGGATGGTGGGCGCTCGCGATCGCGGCCGCGGTCGCGGCAGTCTTCGTGCGTCTCTTCGCGCTCGGCCGGGCGGCGCTCGCCGAGGATGAGTATTACCTCATCACTTCGGTCGGGTACATCCTCGAGCGAGGAATTCCCTCTTTCCCCGGGGGTGGGTATTACCCGCGGGGACTCCTTCTCCAGTACCTCACCGCTCCCATCTTCTGGCTCACGGGCGCTGCGGAGTGGTCGGTCCGGATCGTTCCCGCCCTTGCGAGCCTCGCGGCGATTCCGGCGCTCGTCCTGATGGGACGGCGACTCGGGGGTCCTCCGGTCGCCGCGGTCGCCGTGGCCCTCTTCGGCCTCTCGCTTTGGGAGGTCGAGTTCGCCCGCTTCGGCCGGATGTACACTCCCTTCCAAACCCTATTCCTATGGCAGACGGTTCTCCTCCTGCGCGTTTCGTTGGACGGCGCGAAAGGGCTCTGGAAGTGGATGCCCGGGTTGGCCCTAGCCGGCATTCTGGTGTACGACGGGGCCGTTTTTTTATGGGTCCTGGCCGCGATCCCGCTTCTCAGAGGTGACCTGCGCGCCTCCGCAGGCCGCGTCGGTGCGGCAGGGGCCGTCCTTGCGGCGTTGTTCCTTTGGGAGCGCACCGACTTCCGGGGTATGGGTCAGCCTCCGAGGCTCCCTCCGGGGATTGGGATAGAGACGGCCGCATCGGGAACGGGCCTGGTCGGGCCGGTCGTGACTCCCGCATTGGGGGTAGAGCGGCTCCTAGAGGGCCCGTTCTGGGCGGCGGCGCTCCTCCTGGCGCTCGCGGCGATCGGGGGTTGGATCCTGGTGCGAGGCTGGCGGTCGAGGCAGGAGCCCCTCGCCCTGGCGTTTCGGGGACTCGTTCTTCTCCTCGCGCTCCTGGGGCTGTTCGGCGCCGCGCTCTTCCTCGTTCTCGGGACCTGGCTCCTACGCCCCGAGCTCCTTCGGACGGATGGGGCGCGGGAGGGAACCACGGCGCTGGTGGGGGTGGGCGTTGCGGCGCTCCTGGTCTGGAGCCTCTTTCACCTCACGAGCGGACTCGCCCCGTACGGCGTTGCCAAGGAGCTTCTGAACTACCCGCCCTTGAATCAGCCCGTGCTTCAGCCGTGGCTCGGGGCCATGCCGAGGATGACGGTGGCCCTCCTACTGCTCTTGGCGACCCGATTGGCGCTGGAGCTCCTGGCCGAGCGGCGGTCCGACGTCTGGCGATTCCTGGCCGGCGTTCCCCTGGTCTGCGTGCTCGCAGTCGCGGTGATCGCCACGAACCAGCAGAGCAGCCGCTACACGTTTTTCCTGTACGCGAGCGTTCTCCTTCTCGCGGCGGAGGCGATTTGGACGTTGGTGGGCGTCGTGTTGCGTGCGGGGCGAGTGCGAGCGATCGGAACGGTGGCGGCGCTCGTTGCCTTCATGTGGGTGTCCGATGACTACTCCGCTTCGCGCCTCGCGAGAATTCACACGCCTGATGTCGCCTACGGGATTGGGATGACTCCGGCGCGTTGGGGGCATTTCGTCCCGAGAGACGATCACCGGGCTCCGGCCGAGGTCGTGAACGCGGGGCTGGAAGTGGGTGATATCGTGATCTTCGGGCCGCCCGCGTCCGCGTATTATCTCGAGCAGGTGGACTTCGCCTACGAGCTCCATCCGAGCATTCGGTTCTTCGACATCTCGACGGCCGGGGGAACGCGGGAGTTGTGGACGGGGGCCGGCCTCCTCTGGCGCCAGGAAGATCTGCTCGCGGTTCTCTGCGAAGCGGAGGCTGACATCTGGCTCGTTTTGCACGCCGACCCACGCGGGATTCGCAGCGAACGGGACGCGGCGGTGCGAGAGCGCCTCGCCGCGTGGGAGGTCTTCTCCAACATCGGCGGAAGCGCCAAGAGCTACCGAGTCCCTTCGGATGAGTGGCGGGCACGGGGGGAGTGCGTCCCGGGACTGTCCTGAGGGCGACGGACATCTACTCCTTCAGCAGCTCGTCGTACATCCGTGAGACTCTCGAGGTGTGAATCTCCGCGCTGAAGTTCGTGCGCACCCGATCCCGTCCCTTTTCACCCATCGCACGTGCCCGCTCTGGGTTCTCCCTGAGTTCCACGATCGCATTTCGCATCTCGCGGATTGCCCCACGTTTCACCAGGAGGCCGGTCTCCCCGTGGAGGACGATGTCCTCCGGGCCCCCGCCGCGAGTCGCCACGATCGGACGGCCAAGAGACATCGCCTCGATAAGGACCATTCCAAAGGGTTCGGGCTCCGTGGAGGCATGAACCACGAGGTCCATGGCGGCCATGGCTTGGCGTACGTCGGGACGAAAGCCGGTGAACACGATGCGGTCGGCAAGGCCGAGGGAGTTCACCCTTTCCCGAAGTGTGTCGTAATAATCGTCGTCGCCGTCGGAGACGCTGCCGACGACGAAGGCTGTTGCGTCGGGATCCGAGCGGACGATTTCTGCGGCAACCTCCACGAACTCTGCGATCCCCTTCCAGGGAACGAGACGCCCCAAAATCCCAAAAGCGAAGGAGCCGGAAGGGATTCCCAGAGCCACTCGGCATTCGTGCCGCGAAGGGACATCGGCAAATCGGTCGCACCGAATTCCGTCGTGGATGAGGACGATCCGGCTTTCCGGGATCCCGAGATCGCGAAGGTTCTGGGCGATCGCGTTCGATATCGCCACATGCCGGTCTACCCTGCGCGCGATCCAACGGAGAAATCTAGTCCCGACCTGAAAACTTCGAGCGTGCGCAACGCAAGGGAGGCCGATGAGCCTCGCGGCGAGCACTCCCGCCTCCTGACTCTCGAGGTTGTTATTCAGGTGAATCAGCTCCGCACCCTCGCGGCGGGCCAATCGAGCGATTTGCAGGGCTTCGGGAGAGGTCTCACCGAGCAGACGGAGAGCTGTCTTGGCCCGGTCCTGGCCGAAGGTGGAGGATCGAGATCGAGGGCCGCTCGATTCGAGCCCCGGTCGCTCTGTCCGTGGAGCACTCCGGTGCGGGACCGGTCTTACCCGGCGTGTTTCTATTCCCGGAAGGCGCTCTCGGAGAGTCGCCTCAGGCTGGGGAGTGGCGACAATCGGGGTGAAACGGGAGGGATCCAGCCCGGCGACGAGCTCCGCAAGGCTGTTGATCGCACCCCCGAACGTGGTCGTATTGTCCAAGTAAAGGATCTTTCTCGGACCGCCAAGGCTTCGCGAGCCACTTCGCAACTCCAGACCAATCCTCCAGGAGAAAACGAGCGTCAGGATGACTGCGGACAGGAACGGGCCGGAACTTAGGGGTCGGCTTGGGGCAAAGCCAAGTGGCGGCGGGCCGAAGCACGTTCCGAATCCGATGGCGGGCGGCGCGCTCTCGAAACGACGAGCGCAACCTGGAATTGCCCTACCACCGTAAACGGGGACCGGAGGTGATTCGCCGTCTATTCGGTGTCTATACGGTGTAGATTCGGTATTCTGGACGATAGGGCCTGTTCCACGTGGAACAATCGCACTTTCCCTCTTCGCGGTTTCCCCATCGCAGCCCCCGACGTATATTCGACCTCCTCTGAGTCGGCTCGACCTCATTCCGAACGCGCCCCATGTCCCGCGTCGTCGCCATCGCAAATCAGAAGGGCGGGGTCGGAAAGACCACGACGGCCATCAATCTGGGCGCTTCCCTCGCCGTCGCCGAGCTCCGGACCCTGATCATCGACATCGATCCCCAGGGGAATGCGACGTCGGGGCTGGGCGTCGAGAAGTCAGAGGATCTCTCCACTGTGTACGATCTTGTCGTGGAGGGACGTCCGGCCGAGGAGTGCGTCACGAAAGGCGTTCACTTCCCTTCCCTCGACCTGATTCCGTCCAGTCGCGACCTCGTGGGTGCGGAGATCGAGCTCGTGGACCGGCCGGAACGGGAGCGGGTCCTCGCCCGGGCGCTGGAGGGGCTTCGCGACAGCTACGATTACATCCTGGTGGACTGCCCCCCCTCGCTCGGGCTCCTGACGCTGAACACGCTGACCGCGGCGGACAGCGTCCTGATTCCAATCCAGTGCGAGTTTTATGCGCTCGAGGGGCTCTCCCAGCTCCTGAGCACGGTTCGCCTCGTGCAACGCGGGTTGAATCCGCGCCTGGAAATCGAGGGGGTTCTGCTCACGATGTACGACCGAAGGCTCAACCTCTCGAAGCAGGTGGCTGACGAGGCCCGCGACTATTTTGGCGCCAAAGTCTTCGACACGACTATTCCTCGGAACGTGCGGCTCGCGGAGGCGCCGAGTTTCGGCCAGCCGATCGTCACCTACGATGTCCTTTCCGCCGGGGCGCAGAGTTATCTGGGGCTCGCGAAGGAGTTCGTGCGTGGCGCGAAGAAGGGGGGTGCCGGCGGGGCGAAGAAGTCCACAGCGAAGGGGGTGGCACGTTGAGCGCGGCCAAGCGAGACAGGTTGGGGCGGGGCCTTGGGGCCCTTCTGGGTGAAGATTATCTCGGTCCTGTGGCGGATCCGTCCGAGGTCCGGACGCTCCCGGTCGCGCGGATCGGCGCGAATCCCTTCCAACCCCGGCGAGAGTTCAAAAAGGAAGAGCTCGCGGATCTCGCGCAGTCCATCCGGGAGCACGGTCTCCTGCAGCCGCTCGTCGTTCGCCCCGGCCCGGATGGAGAGGGGGACCGATTTCAGCTCGTCGCCGGAGAACGGCGGCTCCGGGCCGTGTCGGAGCTCGGTTGGGTGGAGGTCCCGGTCGTGGTGCGGGAGGTGGACGACCGGACGCTCCTCGTCCTCGCCCTGGTCGAGAACATCCAGCGAGAGGCCCTGAATCCGCTCGAGGAGGCCGAGGGATTCGAGCTGCTCGCCCGTGAGTTCGGGCTCACACAGGGTGAAATCGCGGGGGCAGTAGGGCGAAACCGTTCCACGGTGGCCAACACGCTACGTCTCCTCAAGCTTCCCCCCTCGGTCCGCCGGTATCTCCTGGAGGGGTCCCTTTCCATGGGGCATGCCCGCGCCCTTCTCGCAGTCGAAGATGCGGGAAAACTCGCCGAGCTCGCGCGCCGGGCGGCCGAAGAGGGGTGGACGGTGCGGGCCGTGGAGGATCGGGTGCGAGGTGAAGCCGGGAAGGGGAAAACCAGGGGGCGAAGCCGGCCGCGGGCGGGAGGCTCGGTGGACCCGGTCGCCCAGGCCCTCCAGGAGGCGCTTCAGGAAACCCTGGGGACCCGAGTACGGCTCAAGGTCGGACGGAAGGGAACGGGGTCTATCGAGATTCCCTTCGGTTCTTCGGCGGATCTCGAACGGGTCTTCGAGCTGATCACCGGACGTGACCCCGCCGACCTGATCGGGTGAGACGACCGATGGACTCAGATCGTCTGCTAACGTTCCTGGTCGTTCCCGATTCCGGGGGGCGAACCCGGTCCCTCCGCATTCCTTACCGACAGCTCCCGTGGGTCGTGGGGGCCGGCGCCTTCGTCTTCGTCCTCCTCGTCGGATTCGTGGGAAGCTGGTGGTATCTGGCGGCCCGCGCACACCGCACGGCGCTTCTCGAGGCGCAAGTGACGGAACTACTTGCCCGGGAAGAGAGAGTCGAAGCGCTCGCGCAAACTCTCGCCGAAGTGGAGGCGGCCTACGCTCGGATTCGGGATATGTTCGGTGCCGGTACGGCACCCGCGACGGAAGAGCTCTGGCTCCCCCCTGCGGTGGGACGCCCCTCCGGGGCCTCGAATCTCCCTGAGGCCGAACAGTTCCTTCCTACGAGCTGGCCCCTCACCGAAGCCGGGTTCGTGACACAGGTGCTTCTCGAGGGCGGAGGGACGGACCATCCGGGCATCGACATCGCCGTTCCGGCCGGCTCGTACGTGAGGGCGGCGGGGAGCGGAACGGTCGCGGACGCTGGAGAGGACCCCATCTACGGGAGCTATCTGGTTCTCGACCACGCGGAGGGGTATCGTACGCGGTACGCCCATGTGTCCCTCCTCCTCGCGGCCCGGGGAGACCTGGTCCGGAGGAACGAAATCATCGCTTTGAGCGGGTCGAGCGGCCGGTCCACCGCACCCCACCTTCATTTCGAGATCTTTCTCGAAGGGGAGCCGGTGGATCCCCTCGCAATGGTGGCGCAGCCCTGAACGTGGGTGGTGTGAAACCCGAGGTCTTTCCCCTCCGGAGTTGAATCGGAGACCGGTCGATGGCGCGTGGCAAAGAACGAGACGAAGCACAGAGCCCTTCGGCGATCTCCATCATCGGGCCCGGGATGCGGGTCATCGGTGACTGCGTGACCGAAGGAACGGTGCGCGTCGAAGGGTATGTTCGCGGTTCGATCTGGGCCGGAAAGGCGGTCGTCGTCGGCACCGAAGGAGGGGTCCATGGAGAAATCCGCACGCAGGACGCGGTGATCGCCGGTGAAGTGGTCGGCTCCCTGATGGTCGCCTCACGGCTAGAGGTGCAGGGCAGCGCCCGGATCGAGGGGGAAGTGCACGCTCGACGGGTTCAACTCGAGGAGGGCGCCGTCCTCAACGGGGACATCCGCATGGGCGACATTGACGTCGGCGCACCGCCGGCGAGCGGGTCGTTTCCCGATCGAGGGGAGGCGCTCCAGGACGGGCCCGTCCCCCATGATCGAGAGAAGCGCGCCCTCCCGTGACCGGGCGCCCGGAGCCTTCTCTTCATGACTTATCCACAGATGTGGACAATCCCGTAAGTCATTGCATTATATGATCACATTCGGGGAAAGGGGGCCGCCGAGGCCCCTTCTCAACAACGGGTTGTGGAAGGAGTGACGACGATGTCCCGGGGCTCGATCGCATTAGAAGATGTCCTCCAATTCATGGACGCGGCCCTGGGGATTCCCGGGTTTCCCGATTATGAGGGCGCCGCGAATGGACTCCAGGTCGAAGGACCGGGGCCCGTCACCCGGGTGGGCGCCGCTGTGGATGCAAACACCCTTACGGTTGCGGCGGCCGTCGAACGGAAAGTGGACCTCCTGGTGGTTCATCATGGGCTGTTCTGGGAGGGACTGAGGCCCCTCACCGGACACCGGTATCGCAGGATCCTTCCCCTCCTCGAAAACGGAATCGCGCTCTACAGTGCGCATCTCCCGCTCGATGCTCACCCCAAGCTGGGAAACGCGGCGGTTCTTATCCAGGCGCTGGGTCTCGAGCCCGGAGCGCGTTTCGGGCACTTTTCCGACACGCCGATCGGCTTCGAGGCGTCTGTCTCCGATTCGCGGAAAGCGTTCCACGACAAGGTCTCAGCGGTGGTCGGAGGACCAGTGACGCTGGTCCCCGGGGGCCGGGAAAGTCTCGGCCGGATCGGGGTCGTCACCGGGGGCGGCGCGAGCTTCATAAGAGAGGCCGCGGAGGCCGGTCTCGATGCCCTACTGACAGGGGAGGGAGCCCACCACACCTTCACGGAAGCGATGGAGCTGGGGGTGAATGTTTATTATGCGGGGCACTATGCTACGGAGACCTGGGGAGTGAAGGCCCTCGCGGAGCTCGTCGGGGAGAAGTTCGGCGTCCCCTGGGAGTTCCTCGACGTTCCCTCCGGACTATAGGGCCGCCCCGCCGGGGGTGCCGATCTCCGACCTGGAGCCGCAGCCGGAATTCGTCCGCACGCGCGGAGGTCTCAAAAGAGCCCATCCAGATAGAGCAATAGCTTCCAACTCTTGGTCCCCCTGAGGTTTCGGGCGACATCGAGGCGGAAGATCCCATCCAGGAGTGAGATCCCGGCTCCGACCGCCACCTCGGGCTTCCCCTCGGTGAAACCCGAGCGAGACCCCACAGAGAGGGCGTCCGCGAACCCCACCAGGCGGATGGCCGGCAACGAAGTCCCGATCTCCGCCCTCCCGAACCAGAACGCCTCCCCCGCGAAACGTCCCGCCTCCGCGCCCCGGAAGACCGCCGGGCCACCGGGATAAAAGGAGCGTTGGGGCGGAAGGGTCCCGGTCGAACTCCCGATTCCGGCCTCGATCGCCCCGGTCCAGCGCCGGAGGAGGGGAAAGGTGAGCCCGGCGCTCGTCCACCCGCGGCCGTAGGAGGAGGTCCCGCCCGCCCCTTCGAGGCGCACGGAGCCGAACCCCCGAACGCCACGGGGATCCCGCCCCGCATCCCAGGCCAGATGGAGGGCCGCCCCGCCCCAGCTCCCCTCCGCGGCCATCGGGTTTTCCGGAAGGTCGCGGTCGGTCCAGAGCCGCGCGAGGTGTGCGTGCGTCTCGCGAACGGCCGTGTCCTGCGCTTCCCAGAAGAGGCGCAGCTCGCCCGTGACGAATCGGCCCTCGCGCCCCAGGACCCCTTCGACGCCCCAGGCGCGATGGAAGGGGGTGAAGTCGGTCCCCCAGAGGGCCGAGGCGAGTGAGGTGGCGAGCGCATTCGGCCTGACCCATTCGGAGGAGGAATCGAGTCGCCGGTAAACGGCGAGCTCTTCGCTCCGGACCTCGGAGCCGCGCCGAACCCGGAGCTCTCCCCCGGGCTCTCCGTCCGCGAGCCCGATCCGCGCCTCGGCCCTGATCTCGAGGCGGGGAAGGGGAAGTGTGGCCGAAACGCCGGTGGAGAGCCCTTCCACCCGGTTGTAACGGGTCAGTCCCTCCTGCAGTCCGTACGCAAAGCGCACTCCGGGAAAGATCGTGGGGGCCGCGAGCCCCGCGAGGGTGCGTTCCAACGCTCCGAGCTCGTCGGGGGTGAAGGCGCTGGCGGAGGAGGGGGTCCCCATCGTGAGCTCCGGCGACCGGGCGAGTTCTTGGGCGGTCGGAACGAGCACCGTGATGCTGCGAATCTCGTCATCACGCTCGACTTCGGCCTCGCGCAGGATCCACCCTTCCGGAATCACGTCGGGGATCAGGTCGCTCAGCTCGTTGGGGAGGATCTGATCCATCGTCCACTCGATGGTGATCGGAAAGCGCGCAAAAGCGGCCACCTGCCCCTCTCCTTCGAAGGTCGCACGCCTAGGAATCCAGAACTGGAGGTCGAAGAGGCCATGATCCATCGTCACGTATCGGATCTCGGCGCGAATCGGGCGGAGGAAGCCGGGCGGCAGGTCATCGTCGTCGGCAGCGTCGAGCTCGAGATCGAAGGGACGGGCCGGACGATATCCGGCGCGCACCAGGGCGGCAGTCGCCAGGTCGAACCAGAGCGAAGCCGACACCAGTCGGAAGTCGTTGAACCGGGGCTGAACACGCACTTCGGCGAGGACCACTCGGTCGTTCGTCCCCGGTAGGGTGATGGACAGCGTGTCCCCGCTTTGGAAGCGGTATTGGTGGACGGCGGTGTCAGCGAGCGGGTTCAGCACCCAGTCCGGACCAAAAAAGATGCGGTCGCTCGCCGGATCGTATGCGAGGGGCGGCGGGATGACGGGATCGGTCGGATCGTCGTCCCCGTCCGGGTTAATTCCAGAGAGATTTCGCACGAGGAATTGGCCGATATTTTCGTTCGGGTCGTCTGTGGACGAGAGGCCGGCGATCGGGATGTCGAGGCGCGCGCCCTCCCATCGAATCACATGGTTCCCGTCCCTGGACCACCGAACTCGCGAGACTCGCTCCTGGTCGAAAATCCCACGCTCTCTTCGGAAGATGTCGCCCGAAACCCCGAAGTAGACCCGTTCGCGGAGGCGCGCCTCGTAGGTCTCGAGCCCCTCGGCGACCTCGGATCGCGCAACGCGGGCGCGTTCCATTAGGGCGCGAACTTCTACGTCGGCGTAAGTGTCCGCGGGGGCTTCGCGGGGGGGCGTGGCGGGGAGCGTGTCGGCCTGGGCGGCGGCGCCCGGGTCTTGCGCGACCGCGGCGCGCGGAAATAGCGCCAGGACGAGCAAGAAGGGAAGGCCGCGAGGCCCGGCATTTCGGGTCGAACGACCGGGAGGCGCGGGAGGATCGGAATGGGGCATGGAATTTCGGGTCGGGCAGCTCCCAGGAGTGGGGGCAGGCGTGGGAAAGGTGGCGGGATCGTCGAAACGCTTCGCGCCCGCACTACACATACGCGCGAAACACCGTCCAGGTGTCAGTGGCGACAAGCGGGATCGCGTCTGTCGGCGCATTCGCGTCGCGGGGGCCGGCGCGCGGCGGACTTTCCCTCGGAGTCCCGTCCCGGGGTCCCTCGCCCGGTGAGCGCGCATTATACTAACCTCCCGTTCGAATCTCGGGATCCCTCCGCGACGGCGGCTCTCGATGAAGTTCTGCACTCAATGCGGCCAGGAAGGATCCGGGAGATTCTGTTCGTCGTGCGGGGCCTCCCTCCGGACGCTCCCGTGCCCCGCGTGCGGAACCGAGCTTCCCGCCGGGACCCGGTTCTGCACGGGCTGCGGCACGCCGGTGGGTGCAAGAGGGACCTCCCCCGGGGGTGCCCCGTCCGCCACGGGAACCCCTGCCGCCACGAACGGGTCGCGGATGGGCTGGTGGGTGTCGGGGATCCTTCTCGCCGCCTTGGTGGTCGTGGTGGCGATCGTCGAGCTCTCCGACCGGACCGAGCCGACGGTGGCCGGGGTGCCCCCCGTCGGCGGGCTCGGCCCGGCACCCAACGTCGACCTTTCCTCCATGACCGCCCGTCAGGCGGCGGACAATCTCTTTAATAGGGTCATGCAGGCGGTCGCCAACGGGAACACGACCGAGGCGACGAATTTCCTCCCGATGGCGATCGCGGCGTACGACCTCGCGCGCCCCCTGGACGCCGACGGGCTCTTCCATCTCTCACTCCTTCAGCGGGCGGCCAGAGAGCAGGAGGCCGCCCTTCAATCGGCGCTGGACGGGCTCGCCGCCAACCCGGATCACCTCCTCAACCTGTACGGCGCGGCGGAGGCTTCAGTCGCCCTCGGCGACTCCGCGGCGGCCCGGGGCTATTACGAGCGTCTCCTCGCCGCCTGGGACCGCGAAATCGCGGCGGACCGCCTCGAATACGAGGAGCACGGGGCGCTCCTTCCCCTGATCCGGGAGGACGCGGAGGCGTTCCTTTCCGATGGCGGCCCCAACTGAGCACGAAGTCGTGCACTCCCCGCCCCCGGTTTTTCTGACCGGCGGGACGGGGCTCGTGGGATCCCATATCGCGGAAGCCCTCCGCAGCGGTGGGACTCGAGTCCGCGCCCTTCATCGCGCAGGCTCCGACACGAATCACCTCCACGCCCTCGGGTGCGAGCTGGTCGAGGGGGAGCTTGACTGGTCGGCGAAAGCGCTCGGCGAGGTCATGGCGGGGTGCGGCGCCGTCGTCCACGCGGCGGCTTCCGTGTATGGGAATCTCCCCTGGACCCGGCTCCACGAGATCAACGTGGGAGGGGCGCTGAGGGTCTTTCAGGGCGCGGCCGGGGCGGGAATCCGGCGCGGGGTCCACGTCTCTTCGGTCGCGGTCTACGGCTCTCTGGCGGGACCGGCGGACGAAACGGCGG
Organism: Gemmatimonadota bacterium; assembly: GCA_040882465.1. Classification (NCBI taxonomy): domain Bacteria; kingdom Pseudomonadati; phylum Gemmatimonadota; species Gemmatimonadota bacterium. The sequence goes on along the minus strand of JBBEBG010000038.1, from coordinate 26,137 downwards.
CGGACTCCCCCAACGGGGCTCCGCGCGGGGGATACGGGCGCTCGAAGCGGGAAGCCGAAGAGGCCGTGGGCGGCGCGGCGCGCGAGAGCGGGATGCGGGTGGCTCTCCTCCGGCCACCGGTGGTGTACGGGGAGAGGGACCGCCTCTTCACGCCGAGGCTCGTCCGGACCCTGTGCTTCCCGGTACATCTGGTCCTCGGAAGCGGCCGGACGCCGATCGCGACCGTGTATGCGGGGAACCTTGCCCAGGCTGCACTGGCGGCGCTCGTCGCGGAGCTCCCCGTCGGGGCGCGGCCGTACAACGTCTCCGGGGACCATCCGGTGAGCCAGCGGGCGCTTCTGGCCGGGCTCGCCCGGCATCTCGGCCTTCCTTTTCGCCCGGTCGCCATTCCTCGGCACCTGGTCATGGCGGGGGCGAGAGTGGTTGATGCGCTGGGGGGGCGCCTCCCCGGGCTTGGGGGGTTGAGGCTCCGGCGGGTGGTCGAGGTGGCAGTGCTTCCGGACCCCTATCGCTCCGAGCGCGCCCGCGAGGAGCTCGGATGGGCGCCCCCCTTCACTCTGGAGGAAGCGCTGGCCCGCACGGCGGCATGGGTGACCGAGGAGGGGAAGAGTACCGGGGAGTGGAGGAGTCGGAAAACGCGCACGAAGAGGAGCTCCGGATGAGGATCGAAGGTCTCCGAGGTCCCCGTGCGGGTAACCCTCTCATGGGGCGTCTTCGGTGGGGTGAGAGGAGGGCGGAATGCCTCGGCCGATTCCCCCTCGGATCGGTTGCCATCAAATGTCCGGGGATGCTATGATCCAGACCGGAGGAAGCCGCAATACCGCGCGCCGTCCACCGAACCTGGACCGGGTTGGTGGAGCGCATCGAGCCGCGCTCCCCGCGAAGCCTGCGAGGGAGCTTTTTTGCTTCATCGGGCTCGCATGTGAAGGGCGTGCGTTGCGACACCTGCAAACGCGCGCCGCGCCCCTTTGGGGAAGCGCGGCGGGAGGCGGATAAAATGACGGACACCGCGACCGCGACGGTCGCTCGGGGGTATCACCCCGGCGACAAGGACACGGGCGTCGTGAAGCCCAAGGGAACGTCGCGGATCCGGGCCCATGAAGGGCTCGCGACCGTTCCGATGCGGGATCGCAAGCCGGAATGGCTGAAGGTCCGCTCCCCGGGGGGGAAGAGCTATCTCCGGCTGAAAGAGTTGATGCGGAGCCAGTCGCTCCATACGGTCTGTGAAGAAGCCGGCTGTCCGAACATCGGGGAGTGCTGGGAAGCGGGGACCGCCACCTTCATGATCCTCGGCGATGTCTGCACCCGCGCATGTAAGTACTGCGCGGTGGCGCACGGGATGCCGACGGAGCTGGACCGGGACGAGCCCCGGCGGGTGGCCGAGACGGTGGCCGCGATGGAGTTGGAGCACGTCGTGATCACCTCGGTGAACCGCGACGAGCTCCCGGACGGCGGCGCCGGGATCTACGCGGACACGGTCCGTGAGATCCGGCGGCGTGTCCCGGGATGCTCGGTGGAGCTCCTGATCCCGGATTTCAAGGGCGACGAAGAAGCGCTCCGGACGGTCGTGGAGGCGCGGCCCGAGATTCTCGGGCACAATCTGGAGACGGTGGAGCGGCTGCATCCCGAGGTTCGCCCGGGCGGTCGTTATTGGCGCTCGATTTCGTACCTGGGTGCCGCAAAACGGATGGATCCGGGAATTCTCGCCAAGACCGGAATCATCCTGGGGATGGGTGAAGAGGGGAACGAGGTCCGCGACGCGATGCGGGACCTGCGCTCGGCCGGGGTGGACATTCTGACGCTCGGGCAGTATCTGCGTCCTTCCGCCGCGCACATCCCGGTGGCGCGCTGGGTGACTCCGGGAGAGTTTGGGGAATGGAAGCGGGTGGGCGAGGAGGAGTTCGGGTTTCGCCACGTAGAGGCGGGCCCTCTCGTGCGGTCGTCGTACCATGCGAAGGAACAGGCGCGTGAAGTCGAGGCCGGGGAGCCCGGGATGATCCGGGAGATTCTCGAGGCCGACCTTCCCGCCCCGGCGGAGCTCGGACGGCCGGCGCTCGTCCAGCTCACGATGGGGCGGTCAAATACGAACGGAAGGGGCTGAAGGATATGGCGGATACCAAGACGCGAAAGCCCAGCTCTGGGGAACGGGGGCCCGCCGGGAAGCTAGAAGGCTTCTCCAAGGAGCAGTTGCACTCCTTCCTCAGGGACATGCTCCTCTACCGGCGCTTCGAGGAGGCCGCGGAGGAGGCTTACGCGATCGGGAAGATCGGCGGATTCTGCCACCTTCACATCGGACAGGAGGCGGTCGCGCTCGGAATGATTGGCCCTCTTCGCCAAGAGGACTACGTCCTCACCGCGTATCGCGATCACACGCAGGCGCTCGCGAAGGGGGTCGAGGCGGGCCCCGTGATGGCGGAGCTCTTCGGCCGGGCGGGAGGCTCAGCACTCGGGAAGGGCGGCTCAATGCACATCTTCGGCGCCGACGTCGGCTTCATGGGTGGCCACGGGATCGTGGGGAGCCAGATCCCGCTGGCGACGGGCATCGGTTGGGCCATCCGGTATCGGGGAGGCGACGAAGTCTGCGTCTGCTTCCTCGGAGACGCCGCGGTGAACCAGGGCGCTTTCTGGGAATCGCTGAACATGGCGGCGGTCTGGAAGCTCCCCGTCATCTACGTCGTCGAGAACAACGAATACGGGATGGGGACCGCCTTCAGGCGCGTCTCCGCCCTCCCGGTCGTGGAGCGGGCCGGCGGGACCGGCGTGCCGGCGCACGCCGTGGACGGCCAGGATGTCCTCGCGTCCTGGCGGCTCATGGAGCGCCTGGTGGCGGACGTCCGGAGCGGCGCGGGTCCACAATATGTGGACGCGCGCACCTACCGGTTCAAAGGGCACTCGATGTCCGACCCCGTTTCCGGGACATATCGCTCGAAGGAGGAAGTGGAAGGGCGCAAGCGAGAGGACGATCCCATCACCCGCCTGCGTGACAGGCTCCTCGACGCCGAGCTTCTCACCAAGAAGGAGCTCGAAGCGATGGACGGGGAGGCACGGGAGGTAGTAAACGAGGCGGTACGATTCGCCGGCGAATCCCCCCCTCCCTCCCCCGAAGAACTTTACTCCCACGCATACGCGGAAATCAACGAACACGGCCGCCTCTTCCTGGACGGCCGCGATCGGTGATCCTCCGCCGGGCCCAAGACGCGGATCCCGGCGGTTCCAACCCTCTCCCCCCGCATCGAGATCACGACGACCCGCGCGATGGCGAACATCACCTACCGTGAAGCTCTGAACCAGGCGCTCGCCGAGGAAATGGACCGGGACGAGACCGTCTTCCTCATGGGCGAAGAGGTCGCCGAGTACGACGGAGCCTATAAGGTGTCCAAGGGACTCCTCGATCGTTTCGGCGACCGGCGCGTCGTGGACACGCCGATCTCGGAGCTCGGCTTCGCGGGACTCGGAGTCGGAGCGGCGATGGTCGGGCTCCGTCCGGTCATCGAGTTCATGACCTTCAACTTCTCCCTCCTCGCCCTCGACCAGGTCATCAACTCGGCGGCGAAGATGTATTACATGTCGGGCGGCCAGATCTCGGTGCCAATCGTTTTCCGCGGACCCACCGGCGCCGCGCTTCAGCTCTCCGCCCAGCATTCGCAGGCGTGTGCCTCCTGGTACGTGCATGCGCCCGGGGTGAAGGTCGTGACGCCTGCGACGCCGGCGGACGCGAAAGGGCTCTTGAAGGCCGCGATCCGGGACAAGGACCCCGTGGCGGTCATGGAGGGGGAGCTTCTCTACAACGTGAAGGGCGAGGTCCCCGACCCGGAGGACGGCGACTTCGTGATCCCGCTCGGGCTGGCGGACCTGAAGCGCGAGGGGGAAGACGTCTCGATCATCACGCACGGTCCGACCGTGCACATCGCCCTGATGGCCGCTCAGAAGCTGGAGAAGGAGGGGATCGAGGCGGAAGTGGTGGATCTGCGCTCGATCCGTCCCCTCGACGTGGACACGATCCTCGCTTCGGTCCGAAAGACGAACCGGGCCGTAATGCTGGAGGAGGGGTGGCCCTTCGCCGGGGTCGGGTCGCAGGTCGTTTCGATTATTCAGGACGAAGCCTTCGACGACCTCGACGCGCCGGTCGTGCGGGTCACGCAGGCCGACGTTCCCATGCCGTACGCGAAAAATCTGGAGCAGCTCGCGAAGCCGAGCGCCGATCGCGTCGTTGACGCGTGCAACCGGGTCCTCTACCGGAGTTAGGGCCGAGTCATGGCGACGAAGGTGCATATGGAGGCGCTCTCCCCCACCATGGAGGAGGGGCAGCTCGTGAAGTGGCTCAAGTCCGAAGGGGACGCCGTCTCGAACGGGGACGTCCTCGCCGAGATCGAGACGGATAAGGCCACCATGGAGCTCGTGGCGCGGGGGGAGGGGATCCTTCGGAAGATCGTGCTCGGCGAGGGGAGCACCGCCCCGGTCGGGGAAGTGATCGCCGTGATCGGCACGAAAGACGAGGACATCTCGGACCTGGTCGGCGGGGGTGGGGACGCGGCCCCCCCGCCCGCGCCGAAGGCCGAGAAGAAGTCCACGAAGGGGAAGAAGAAGGAAGAGGTCAAAGAAGAAAGCGAGGCCGAGCCCGAGGCGCCCGCCGCCGAGACAGCGGCCGCGGCGGCGCCGAGTCCCGCGGAGGTCGAAGGAACGACTGCTCCGGCCACGGAGGGTCGGGTGAAGGCTTCACCCCTCGCGCGCCGGCTCGCCGCGAACGAGGGGCTCGAGCTCCGCGCCATCCAGGGCTCGGGACCCGGCGGGCGGATCGTAAAGCGGGACGTGGAGCGGGCGGCGCAGGAAGCACCGGCCGCGCCGGCCGCCGCGAAGGCCCCGGCCTTCGCACCCCGCCTGACCCCCCCCGATTCGACGGAAGACTTCCGCGACGTCGCGCTTTCGCAGATGCGGAAGACGATCGCGAAGCGCCTCGTCGAGTCCATCGGGCCGGTCCCCCACTTCTTCCTCACCGTGGACGTGGACATGAGTCGCGTCGTCGAGGCTCGAGAGCGGGTGAACGCCCTCCTCGAGTCCACCGGTGTGAAGGTCTCTTTCAACGACATCGTTCTGAAAGCGACGGCCGCCGCGCTTCGCCGGCACCCCGAGTGCAATGCGCACTGGGGCGGCGACCACATCCGCCACTTCAACCGGGTCCACCTGGGGGTCGCGGTCGCGATCGAGGACGGCCTCATCACTCCGGTCGTCCGCGACGCGCACCTGAAGGGGATCGCGGAGATCGCCGCGGAGGTCCGTGAGCTCGCCGGCCGCGCGCGCGAGAAAAAACTCAAGCCCGGCGAGTACACGGGAGCCACCTTCTCCGTGTCGAACCTGGGAATGTTCGGGATCGAAGAGTTCACCGCGGTGATCAACCCGCCCGAAGCGGGGATTCTCGCCGTCGGCGCGCTCGAGGAGAGGGCCGTGGTGGTGAACGGAGAAGTGAAGGTCCAGCCCCGCATGAAGATCACGATGAGCTGCGATCACCGGGTGATCGACGGAGCCCAGGGGTCCGCCTTCCTCCGCACCCTCAGGGCGATCCTCGAGGAGCCGCTTACCGCGCTCCTTTAAGGCTCACCGCGCTACCCTGAGGAGGGTGCGAGGCGCGGGTCGCGTGAGGCGTGCCGCCGTCCCCGGCGCGCCTAGAACTTCACCTGCGGGGCCGCCCGCGCCTCCTCTTCGATCTCGAAGAACTCCCGGGCGTCGAAGCCGAAGGCGGTCGCGATGAGGTTCGTCGGGATCTGCCGGATCTTCGTGTTGTAATCCCGCACGACCCCGTTGTAGGTGCTCCGCGCCCGCTGGATCTGATCCTCCACCTGACTCAGCTGTCCCTGAAGCTGGAGGAAATTCTGGTTTGCCTTGAGATCCGGGTACGCCTCGGAGAGGGCGAAGATCTGGCGGAGCGCTCCGGTCAGGACGTTTTCCGCCGCGGCGGTTTCGGCCGGTCCCTTCGCGGAAAGCGCCGCATTACGGGCCTGGATCACCCGTTCGAGCGTGGTTTGTTCGTGCGTCGCGTACCCCTTCACCGTCTCGACGAGGTTCGGGATGAGGTCGTGGCGACGCTTGAGCTCGACATCGATGTTGGACCAGGAAGCGTCCACCTGCTCCCGCAACCGGACCAGACCGTTGTACATCGCCACCACCGCCAGAACGACGACGGCGGCGAGGCCGAGCACGATGAGAATCCACATCGAGAGACGACTCCGGGACTGAGGTCAGGAGGGCTCGCGGCGCGCGATGCGAACCTCAACATGATAGGCACCCATCCCGTTCAAGGCAAAGGGTGCGGTAATGCTCGGGGACGGGCGGACTGGCAGGGGGGGACGCCCTTCCTCTAACTTGTTTCGGCTCCTTCCGGGACATCTCCCAGGGAGCCGGATACGGATCCAGAAAAATCCATTCGACCGGGGGTTTTCAGGGTGGCGGGAAACAATCCGAAGAGCTTCGACGTCGTGATCGTGGGGAGTGGCCCGGGCGGGTACGTGGCGGCGATCCGGGCGGCCCAGCTCGGTCTCGGCGTGGCCTGTATCGAGGCCGACAAGCTGGGGGGCGTCTGCCTCAACATCGGATGCATTCCGACGAAGGCGCTCCTCACCTCCGCCCTCCTGGTCAAGGAGGTCCGCGGGGCCGGAAAACATGGGATCACGACGGGAGAGGTGAAGGTCTCTCTCGGTCCCGCGCAGGAACGGAGCCGCCAGGTGGCGGAGCAGATGAACCGCGGGGTCGAGTTCCTCTTCAAGAAAAACAAAGTGACGCACCTCCAGGGATACGGGCGGCTGGCCGGGAAGGGGAAGGTGGAAATCGAGAGCCCGGACGGAAAAAAGGAGACGGTCGAGGCGAAACACATCATCATCGCCACCGGCTCCCGTCCGAAGAGCCTCCCCTTTCTCGAAATAGACGGCGACAAGGTCTGGTCCTCGGACGATGCCCTCTTCGTGAAGGAGGCCCCCAAGCGGCTCGCGATCGTCGGGGCGGGGGCGATCGGGATGGAGTTCGCCGACGTTTTCGACGCGTACGGATCGGAGGTCACGGTCCTCGAGGCGCTCGACCGGGTCCTCCCCCTCGAAGACAAGGATGTCTCGGCGCACGTCGAAAAGGTCTACAAAAAGCGGGGGATCACGGTGCATACGGGGGCGCGGCTCGAAAAGGCCGAAGTAGGGAAGGACTCCGTCACCCTGACCTTCAAGGACCGGGAGGGGAAGGCGCAGAAGCTCGAGGTGGACCGTGTCCTTTCCGCGGTGGGGCGCGCTCCGAATACGGAAGACGTCGGGCTCGACCAGGCGGGAGTGAAAAAGACGGAGAAGGGCGGCTTCATCCAGGTGGACGAGTGGATGCGGACGAACGTGGCCGGGATCTATGCGGTCGGTGACTGCGCGGGCGGCGCCCTCCTCGCGCACAAGGCGTCGCACGAGGGGATCGCCTGCGTGGAGAAGATCGCCGGGAAGGCACACGGGTCCGTGGATTACGGGAATATCCCGAACTGCACCTACTGCCATCCGGAAGTCGCCTCGGTGGGGCTCACCGAGGAGCAAGCGAAGGAGAAGGGTTACGACATCGAGGTCGGCCGTTTCCCCTGGGTGGGGAATGGGCGGGCCGTGGCCTACGCGGACACGGAGGGGTTCCTCAAGGTGATCCGCGACAAAAAGTATTCGGAGATCCTGGGGGCCCACATCGTGGGTCCGCACGCGACCGAGTTGATCGGCGAGTTCGTCGTGGGGCGACACCTCGAGACGACCGCGGAGGAGATGGAGAAGGCGATTCACCCCCACCCGACTCTTTCGGAAGGGATCGCGGAGGCAGCGCTGGCATCCCTCGGGCGTGCCATTCACATCTAACAGCGAGATGGGCGCACTGGACGTACGGAGCCGATTGGAGCCGATGGAAGAGCAGACGACGACAGAGCCCGCGACCGGCCACAGGACCTGGGGCGACCCCGAAGAGGAGGCGCTTCGGCTCTGGCTCGCGCTCGCGCGTTCCTACCACACGATGTCGCGCATCGTGGGCGGCCTCCTCACGGACCATGGGGTGACGATCCCGCAGTTCGGAGTCCTGGAAGCGCTTTACCACCTGGGTCCGCTCTCCCTCGGGGAGCTCGCGGACAAGCTCCTGGTCACCGGGGGAAACATTACCTACGTGATGGATCGCCTCGAATCGGAGGGGCTCGTGCGGCGCCGGCGAAATCCCGAGGACCGGCGCGTCGTCACCGCGGAGTTGACTGAAGAGGGGCTTCGGCTCGTGGCCTCGACTTTCCCCCATTACGCGGAGTTCGTCCTCGCGCGAGTCGCCCACCTGGAGCCGGACGAGAGATGTGAGTTGAGGCGGCTCCTCAAGAAGCTCGGAAAGGGGCTGCTGGCGGATCACGGAGAGGACGAGGCGGAAGACCCCGAGGGGACCGCCCCGAAGCTGGGGTGAGACCCGGTTCCGGTCTCGGCCGCCGGGCGCGGCCAGGTCCTCGGGTCCGCGCGTGACTAGACCGCGCCGCCCCCGCTCGCTACCCGCAGGACTTCTTCCCCCGTCGTGACTCCCTCGCGGATGAGGCGGATCCCATCCTGGTGGAGGAGGCGCATCCCCTTCGAGACTGCGATGCGGGAGAGCTGCCCCGCGCTCGGGTCCTGGTGCATCGCGGTGCGGAGGTCATCGTCCATCACGAGGAGCTCGTAGATCCCGATCCGTCCACGGTAGCCCGTCCCCCGGCACTCTTCGCACCCGCTCCCCTTCCACGCCGGGACCTGGTCGTCGGGCCCGAAGCCGAGTGCCGACTTCTCCTCGGAGGTGAGCTCAGTCCGTTCGCGGCAGCTCTCGCAGATCGTTCGGACGAGCCGCTGCGCGAGGACCGCTTCGACCGTGCTGGCCACGAGGTACGACTCGATCCCGAGGTCCACGAGGCGGGTGAGCGCCGTCGCGGCGTCGTTCGTATGGAGCGTCGAGAGGACGAGGTGCCCGGTGAGCGCCGCGTGGGTCGCGATCTCCGCGGTGTCGTGGTCCCGGATCTCCCCGACGAGCATGATGTCGGGGTCCTGGCGGAGGAGGGCGCGGAGCGCGGTGGCGAAGGTGAGGCCGACCTTTTCGTTCACCGGGACCTGCGGAACCCCGGCCAGCTCGTATTCGACCGGGTCTTCGACAGTCACGATTTTTTCCCGCCCTGTACGGATCTTGTCCACCGCAGCGTAAAGCGTCGTCGTTTTTCCCGATCCGGTCGGCCCCGTCGCGAGGACGATCCCGTGCGGATGGGCGATCACCCGCTCGAAGACCCGCCTCGTGTCTTCCGCCATCCCCAGCTCTTCGAGTCCGATCCGCCCCTGCTCCTTGTCGAGGAGGCGGAGGACGACGCTCTCGCCGTGGAGGGTCGGGAGGGTCGCGATCCGGACATCCACCTGGCGGTCCTTCATCCGGAGGCGGATCCGGCCGTCCTGGGGGACCCGCCGCTCGGCGATGTCCAGCTCGGCCATGATCTTGAGGCGGCTCACGACGGCGGCGGCGAGGCGCCGGGGCGGAGCCGGGGCATCCTGGAGGACCCCGTCCACCCGGTAACGGACGCGCACGCCTCCCTGGTAGGTCTCGAGGTGTACGTCCGAGGCGCGCGCCTCGAGCGCTTCGAGGAGAAGGAGGTTCACGAGCTTCACCACGGGGGCCTCGTTCGCCATCGCGACGAGGTCGTCGAGCGCGCCGTCGGTGTCGCTCGTTCCCTCCGTGCGGACCTCGTCGCCCATCCCCGCGATCAGATCCTCGGCCGTGACCGCGTCGGGCTGATAAACGCGGCGAATCGCGCTGCGGAGCTCCGCTTCGGGGAGGTGGATCAGCTCGACGGGAGCAGCGGCGATCTGACGGAGGTCGTCGAGCGCCTGCGCATCCACCTCGTCCCGCCAGGTCGCGACGAGAAGGCGCCCGTCCTCGACCTGGAGGGGGAGGACCCCGTGGTGCTCGAGGTACCGGTCGGTGAGGTCGCGGGAGAGGGGCTCGAGGGATTGGAGAAGGGCGACCGGATCCCGGTCCGTTCGGGGCTCCGCGGAGCTCACCCTCCTCCTCCACCGTCAGGGGCCGGCGCTCCCGGGGCCGGGAACACGACCGGCGGGGTCAGGGGCGCATCGGGAAGGATCGGTCCGATCAGCTCCGCGTCCTGCTCGATCTGTTCGCGGAGGAGGTCGGCGTCTTCGTCCGTGGCGACGATGTACGGCGTCAGAAAGAGGAACAACTCCGAGTTCGACGACATCGTGCGTTCGAACCCGAAGAGGTACCCGAGGATCGGGATGTCCTTCAGAAACGGAATGCCGGAGCGAACCTGATCCTCCTGCCGCGAGACGAGGCCGCCGAGCACGACGGTCTGGCCGTTCCGCGCGAGGAGCTGCGTCGTCGCTTCGCGCGTGTTGATGATGGGCGCACCGAACTGGACCTCGGCGGTCGCGCTGCTCACTTCCTGGGCGACGAGGAGATTGACGTATCCGTCCTCGTTGATCGTAGGGAGAATGTTCAGGATCGTCCCCACGTCCTGGTACTGGATGACCTCGTCGCGGGCGCCTTCGTCGGTGGGGAGGGTCCGCGACACCTGCACGAAGGGGCGCTGCGATCCGACGTTGATGCGTGCCTCCTGGTTGTTCTGGGCGAGGACCACCGGGCGCGAGAGAATCCGCACGTTTCCGGTCGCGGCGAGCGCCCTCAACGTCGCCTCCACGTCCACATTTCCTGTCCGGAGAAGGTCGAGGGTGAAGGCGTTCGCGGGAGGCAGGTCTCGGGTGAGCGCGCCCGTGACGTCGGCCCCGTCGGCCGATCCGGTGATGCTGAAGGTCGTCCCAATGTCAAGGTCCTCGGTCCGGCTGACCTCCGCGATCACGACCTCGATCACGACCTGGAGGGGTCGGAGGTCGAGTGCCTGGAGCGCCTGCTCGAGAATCGTCCAATCGTTCGGGGTGGCGCGGATCAGGAGTGAGTTCGTCACCTCTTCGGGAATGATGAGGACGTTCCCCTCGAGCTCACCCGATCCGGGCTGGAAGTTGATCACCGGGGCCTGTTGGGCCGCCTGGCCCCCGGGTCCGAGCCCCGTCCCCTGGAGCTGGGTGATCTGTTGGGAAAGCGTTTGCGGCCGCGTCAACGAGCCCGACGCCGGCGCCGGTCCCCCGAAAAGGGCCGAAAGGGTCTGAGCGAGGACGGGCGCGCGCGCGTGGCGAAGCCGGTAGATGAAGAGCTCGCGGAGATCCGGCGGTTCGTCCTCATCTTCCGTGGTGCCCTGGAGACGGACGAAGCCCCCTTCCTCCACGACGGCCACGCCGTTCGCCCGGGCAATCGACTGGATCAGCGCCGGGAGCTCTTCGACCGGCATCGGCTCGGTAGTGCGGAGCGTGATCGGCTTCGAGGGGAGGTCGTGGTAGATCAGGTTCAGATTCGACGCCTGGGCGAGCGCGGTGAAGACGAAGGCGAGGTCCAGATCCTGGAAATTGAGCTGAACTCCCCCGTTCACCTGCTGGATCTGCTGGGCTTCGGCGGCGCGCGGTCCGAACCCGGCCGCGAGGAGGAGCGCGGCCAGGAGGACGACCGCCGTCGGCGGGCGCCGGCGCGCCGCCGGAAGTTTCACTGGTTTCCGCCGGGCCGCACGCGGACGGCTTCCACCTGTCGTCCTCCCGCGCCGTTTTGGCGCATCATCTGGACGGTCCCCTGGTTCGGATTCACCGTCACCTGCTCCCCACCCTGTCCCTGGATGAAGATCTGTCCGTCCCGAACCTCGACGTTTGCGATCCCACCCCCGGCCTGGAGGCGCTCCATCATCTGGAGCGCAGCCGCGGGAAGGTTTCCGCCGAGTGCGCCCCCCAACTGCTGGAAACGGGCCTGCGCCTCGCGGAGCGCCGCCGCGCGATCGTCGTCATCGTCGTCGTCGTCCCGGTCATTCCGGTTGTTTCTGCCACGCTGCGGAGCCGCGACCGTCGCCGACGGCTCGTTCAACTGCACCTGAAGGGTGCGTCCCATCCCCGCCATGACGGCCGCGTCGCCCTCGATCGAGGCGACGGTATAGCCTTCGATCATGTCCCCCGTCGCGACCATCCGCGGCGTCTCATCGCCGACGCGGATCACGGCCCACCCGCCCCTCTCCGTCGCGACCGCGCCGAGGAGGCTGAACTCGGGCGGTGGGGGAAGCTCGATCCGGGGCATCTCGAAGACGGGCTGCTCCGTCCCCGGGAGGACGTAGCGGCGCGACGGGGGCTCGCGGTCCTCATCGAAGGGCGCGCGTTCGACGGCGAGGCGGAGCACCTCGGGAGAGACGGGCTCGCGGCTCGAATTCGAGGCACGGCCGACGTCGGCCATTGCGCCCTCGCTTGCGCGCCAGGCGCCTTCAGGGTTGGCGGCGGCATATCCCTCCGTCGGTCCATCCGAGGCCGGAGGCGACACCGCGGGTTCCGCCGGCGCGGGCCCGCTCGCCATGGCGCGTCCCAGGGCAACCCCGAAAACGAGCACCCCCACGATGAGTGCTCCCCCACCAATCCACGCTCCGACTCCCGCTTGCCGTCTCATGTGACCTCCTCCCTCGACGCGTATGCCTCGATCACCGCCATGAAGTTCATTACACCGGACTCACCGGCCTGCATCGAAAGCCCGACCACCCGGATGAGGAGAGGGTCGGATTCGATCGCGTGCAGAAAGTCCAATATACCTTCGAAATCGCTCTCAACACGAACGTTAAGACGAATCGGAATAAGCCCCGGGGGGGGCTCTTCCCCCACTCCCAGCGCCACGCTCCTCGCCTCGAGGAAGAGGGCGCGATTCGCGCGGGCGAGCTCCTCCACGAGTCCGACGACTTCTGCCTCCGCGAGGGCCGGGTTCACCGATTGGACGAGCCGGGCCTCTTTCCGCGCGAGAGTGGCCCGGGCCTCGCTCAGCCGGCCCGGGAGGGTCGGCGCTTCCCGAAGAAGGGCGCGCTCGCGCTGGAGGAGCGACTCTTCGGCCCCAGCCGTCTCCGCGAGCGAGGCGAGGGCGCTCTGCCACGGGCGCACGATCCCGATCCAACCGAGAGCCGGTCCCAGGATGAGAAGCCCGAGGAGAAGTGCGCGCCGATCACGGGTGGAGAGCGCACGCACCCGATCGCGGAGGCGCTCGAGCGACTCGAAGCGGGGCGTCATGGATCCCTCTCCTCGGAATCGGGGCGCGGACGGTCCGGCTCCGCCACTCGTTCGAGCTCGGAGGGCCGTTCGCCCGTCTTCGCTGCAGAGGGGAGTCCGTCCGCCCGAATCGCGCTCAGGGTGAAGCGCTCCCGAGCGGCCGCGCCCGCCTCCACATCGCGCTGGATCGTGCCTTCGAGTTGGACGTCGCGGAAGCTCGAAGAGTTGCCGAGCGCGTCGAGCGCGTCACCGGCTCGCCCCCCGACCGCGTCCATCACGAGCGTGTCGCCCGCGGCCTGCAGCGCCGCGAGGTGGACGTCCTCCGGCAAGACGACGGCGAGCTCCACGAGGGCGAAGGTCCATCCGGACGCCGCCTCCTCGAGGGTCCCGATTGACGCGAGCCGCTCCTCGATCATCCCGAGGGAATCGGCGGCGGCGAGCACCGGCGCGACCGCCTCCCGGATCTCGGCCCGTTCGGCGCGGACGAGGCGGAGCTCCCGGCTCGCGCCCCAGAGCTGGACCCCCGCCGCGGCTACGACGAGGACCGCCGCGGCGATCCCCATTCCGACCGCGACCCGGCGAGCCCGGTCGCGGCGTGCCATCGCGAGTGTCGGGGGGACGAGCTCGGCTCCCGCCTCGTGCGCGTGCAGGGCCGCGACACCCGCGGCGGAGCGGCGGAGGCGAGCTTCCACTCCCGATTGCCACCCCGCGGCGGCGAGCGCCTCGGCGATCGGTCGCCCCTCGGCGTCCGAGGCGAAGACCCAGGCGCGCCCGGCGCCGCCCCCGGCCGCGGCGACGATTTCCGGAATGTTCGTGGCGGGAAGCCGGCGCATCCCCGTCGGGCGGTCCTCGTCCAGGCGAAGGAGGTGCGCGGTCTCCCCGTGGATCGCGACTACGAGTCCCGGAGCGCCGCGAGCCGGCGCTTTCCCCTCTCCACCGCTCCGCACGGCCTCGACCCACGCGGCGTGCGCCGGAACGATCGCGGCGAGCCGCCACCCCGCACCGGCGACCGAGCGCAGGATCGCCTCGGCGAGCTGCCGCGGCGCGGCGGCGGCGAGGACCGGCCCACGACCGGCACGCTGCACCTCCCCGTCGGACGCTCCGACTACCTCCGAGCCGACTCCCATTCCGCTCCCCTCCGAGCTCCGTACCCCTCCGCGGTGCATATCCATTCCGCGGTGCATGTCCACCCCGACCACCGAGGCCGTGCCTCCCCGGAGGAAGTGTTTCGCGAGGTCGCGGCGGAGGACCGCCTCGGCCTCTTCCGGCCGAAGCGGCGGGAGGGGGACGAGCTTCACCTCGACGAGCGGGGGAAGGAGGGCGACCGTGACCTCTCCCCCCTCTTCGCCGAAGCCGAGCTCGCGAAGCCCGTCCAGCGCGAGCGCGAGCGCGGGCGTCGGATCCTCCGACCCGGCAGGGAGGACGAGCGGTACGGAAACTTCGCGGAACGCCCCTCCTTCACCGACGAGGGCGGTGATCCGGTCGGGGCCGATCGCGATTCCGAGCGGAGCCTTCACCATCACTCCACCCTCCTCCACACGACGAGCGCGCCTTCGCTCGCTCGCGAGACCACGAGGTGCACGAGGGAGCTCACCGGGCTTCCTTCGACCCACCCCTCCGAGAGGATCTCGACTTCATTCGTGGCAAAGGTGATGCGCGCCTGAAGCTGGCGCTCGGCTTGGCGCCCCGACCCCGTGACAGCGGCCGGCACCATCTCCAAGAACTCGTCGTTGTTCCGTGGGAAGTAGCCACTCTCGCGATTCCGAATGAGCTCTCCGGCGAGCCCGGGCGTCATCCCGGGGACGGCGAGAAGAACGGCCTCGGGAGCCGCGTTCACGTTGATTCGGCCGGAGCCGATCAGGGTGAGGTGAGGGGTGGCCGCCTCGAATGCCTCCGGCGTCATCCCGAGGACGAAGCGGAGCTCGTCGAGGGAAGCGAAGAGGCGATTCGGCGGCAGGACGGGAAGCCCTGCGTCGAGGTACGCTTCGCGCTCCCCGCCGCCGACGCGAGGGATCTCGTCCTCGTCTCGCCAGTCGAGGACCGCCTGCGTGATCCGGTCCGCATCGGTGAAGTCGAGACCGATCCCCTGGGCGAAGAAATTGCGGAGCATCTCTTCGTCGGCCTGGTTGAGGTTCACGGCCGCGCCCGTGTCGCGCACCTGGAGGCGGAAGTTCGAATCGCCGAGCGAGATCTGGTCCATCAGGAGTCCCGAAGGGTCCCGCCACGGATCCTCCATCGGATCGGCACTCCGGAAGAGGCGCTCCACGGACTGCGTGCGAGTGTTTCCTCGCCCGCCGCCGCGGGCATTCCGGCTCTGTTCGGCCACCTGCGCGCGGAGCTCGTCCGCGCGCGCGAGCATCGCGGCGGTCAGGCGGGAGCGCGCGTATTCCGCTCCGGCGTAAGCGGCCGCGCGGGCGCGGCTGTCGTCCACCGAGTTCGCGACCGCGAGGCGTTCGGTGCGCCCGCGGAGCCCCGCGTCGAGCCCCACCGCGGCGATCGCCACGAGAAGCCAGAGGACGGCGATCAGGATGAACCCGTTCTCGTCGCGGATCATTGGAGGGTCGCCAGCGCTACGCGAATGGGAAGGGCGAGAAGGGGAGGCATCGGATCCGCGGGATCGTCGAAGAGGACGATCTCCACGGCGCGGGGAAGTGCGTCCTGCGCCATCCAGCTCGCCGCCCATTCGACTTGGCCGTCCACGTCGGGGCGGTAGCGGATCTCCATCCCGAGGACTTGCGGCGCGAGCTCCATGCGGACCGGTTCGTCGGCCTGGCGGCCGACCAGCTCGGCGACGAGGCCCCGCTCCGGCGTATTCGGATCGAAGTCCAGATAGAGGCGCACCAGCGTCGTGGGCGTGTCCAGGGGAGTGCGCGCCGTTGTGGGGAAGTAAAGCTCGTCCGAGACGAGAGAGAGCTCGGCGGCGTCCCGGCCCTCGAAAACTTCCCCGAGGTCGGAATCTCCGCGGCGAGCGCCGACCAGCCAGTTCACGATGAGGTCGCGGCTCGCGGCACTTTCGAGGGCGGCCGTCGTCGCGTCGCGGGCGTGTGTCGAGCGGTCCTGGAGGGAGGTGAGTGCGCCGAACCCCGCGGCGAGCGCGATCCCCGCGACCGTGAGGGCAACGAGCATTTCGACCAGGGTAAATCCGGCGGAGCGGCTTTTCATTCGCCCCCCCTTCCGCCGCCTTGGCCGCCGCCCCGGCCGGCGCCGCCACGTCCGCCGCCCGCCGGAAGACCCGCTCCGCCTCCGCCGCGCCCCGGCGGTGCATCCGTCACGTTCCCGCCGCGTCCCCCTCGCCCACCGGCCCCCCCCTGACCCGCTCCGCCCCTCCCCGCCGCGGCGCTGCCCGCCACGATTTGCGGCCGCGGGCGGTGGAGAAGAGTCTGGACCGGGAAGACCTCGCCCCGCCCCGTGGTGACCACATCGAGGGTGAAGAGATCGTATTCGCCTTCCGTCTCGTGAATCGCCGCGCTCCACGAGTATTCGTCGAAGGGGGCCGGGAAGGCGCCGCCCATCAGCGAATCCGGAGGATCGCGAAGCTCCTCGTATCCGAGGAAGCGGAAGGCGGTCGTCCGGTCTTCCGCGAGGGTGCGGGCGACTGCGAGCACGCTCGCCTTGCCGGCGGTCCGAACCTGGGCCGCGGTCGAGGCCAGGACGCCCACGGCGACGATCCCGATGATCGCCAGCGCGACGACCGCCTCGAGGAGCAAGAAGCCGTGGGTTGCGGACGCCCGGAAAGACCGGATCGTCGTTCCCGCGGCTCGGCGAGCCTTCCCGTGAGCTCCCGCGCCGGAGCCCGCCGCCCCCGAAGCGCCGTCCCGCCGCGCTTCCCGCTCCTTCGGAGCTTCAGTAAACCTGCGCATGGCCGGTCCAGGGGTTCACGGTCACTAGGCGGATCGTCGCTCCACTTCGCAAATAGATCGAGTCCGGGAAGACCTGCCCGTCCGGCTGGAAGGTGAAGCGGGCCCGCGCCGAGGTGAGCTCCATGCGCACTCCGGCGGGGAGGTCGAGCGACGAGCCCGGTCCCGTCGAGGCGGCCGCGGCCACCCCGGCGCTCAGGAGCGCAGAGGCTTCGCCCGCCATCCCGATCGAGGTCGGAGTCGTGAGCCAGACGAGCGAGCTGGCCGAATCCACGACGACGGTGACCGGAATCGCGGTCTTCACCGCCGAATCGCGCGCGATCCGGAGGAGGATCTCGACCCGTTCGGTGGCCAGGTCCAGATCGCTCAGCTCGCGCGACGACCGAAAGGCCGGCACCGCGATCACCGCCGTGACCGAGAGGATCACGAGGACGACGACCACCTCGACGAGGGTGAAACCGGCAGACCCGATCGGCGTCGAAGAGCGACCCCGTGATCTGCCCGCTCCGCGAGCCGCCGGGCGAGCGACCCCTCGCCTCATCGCACCGCCTCCAGATTCACCCCGTAGATCGCCTGGAGGAGCGAAAGCGCCACCAGCGCCACGATTCCTCCGAAAGCGATGATCACCGCCGGCTCCGCGAGCGCGACCATCCGCTCGAGCCCGCGCTCCGTCCTCCGCTCCAGGAGGTCCGCCGCCTTCAACAGGAAGTCGGCGAGGCTCCCCGACTCCTCGCCCAGAGAAACGAGCTGCCAGAGCTCCTGGGGAAAAAGCGACACCTCTTCCACCGCCCGCGTCAGCGTCGAACCCTCGCGCACCCGCCCCCGCACGGTGTCAATGGCCCCGCGTGCGATGGGGTCTCCCATGCACTCCGCGGTGTCCCTGAGCGCCGAGAGGAGGGGCGAGCCCCCCACCAGGAGCTCTCCGGACATCCGCGCGAATCGCGCCGCGAGCGCCTGCTTCCGCCAGGTCCCGACCACGGGGAGGGAAAGGAGGAATCGCGAGGCCGCCGCCTGGCCCGCCTCCGTCCCCCGCATCCAGGCGAGGGCGAGAGCGAAGGCGACGGGGACCAAGAGGAGGTAGACCCATCCCTGCTGAGCCGCCTCCGCGATTCCGAGGACGAGGGCGGTCGAACGCGGGAGCGGAGAGCCCGATCCCACGAGGACCTCCGCAAAACGGGGAAGGACAAAAAGTACCAGGACGAGGACCGACGCGAGCCCGACGACGGCGAGCGCCACCGGATAAATGGACATCGAAAGGAGCTTTCCTCGAAGCTCCTCCTCCCTCTCGAGGTGGGCGGTGAGGCGGATGAAGGCGCCGTCGAGGGCGCCGGTCTTTTCGCCCGCCCGGATGATCCCCACGTAGAGCGGGGAGAAGAGGTCGGTGTGTTCGCCGAGGGCGGCCGCAAGCTCGTCGCCCCGCTGGACCCGCTCGCGAACCGAATGAAGAGGCGCCTGAATCGAGGCCGGCGAGGTCGAAGTGGAGGCCGCGAGTGCTTTCGAAAGGGGCATCCCCGCGGGGAGGAGAGCCGCCATTCCCCTCGTGAACTCGAGCACGGCACGCCGCCGTCCCCGACCGACGCTTCCCTTCCCCTGCGCGGTGGCGGCGTCTTCCTGGAGGTCGAGCGGGAGGAGCCCCCGCGTCTCCAGATCGAGCGCGGCGGCCGTCTCGGTAAGGGCCGTGACGCGCCCCCGAGTCCGGCGTCCCTCCGCGGTGACCGCGCGGTACGCGAAGACGGGCAAGGGTCGCTACTCCCAGCTCAGGATGTCCGCTTCTTCCCCACTTCCCCCCGCGAGACCGTCGGCGCCGAACGAAACGAGGTCGTACGACTGCGGGTTGGCCTCGCCGGGGCTCACATAGATGTAAGGGTTCCCCCACGGATCGAGTGGGACCTCGCGGCGGAGGTAAGGACCGCGCCAGTTGCGGGGGCGGGGCTCCGCCGCGGGTTCCCCGCGGAGCGCCTGGAGCCCCTGAGCCGAGGCCGGATACCGCCCATTGTCGAGGCGGTACGCGTCGAGCGCGGCGCCGAGCATCTCGATCTGCGAGCGAGCCGCGGCGTCCTGCGCGGTCCCCAGGTGCTGGAAGACGTTCGGGGCCACGAGCGCCGCGAGGACCGCGATCACCGTCACGACGACGAGGATTTCGATGAGGGTAAACCCGCTCGTTCGCTTCACCATGGCTCGCGTTCCCGAAGGAGGTGACGGCACGGACGGGGCGAGGCCCATACCGGGACGCCGCCCAAAATCCGCCCAAACATTGGATCGTCTTACTGCAATGTGGGTTGCCCGCACCTATAATGACACTCCCTGGGTGACAAGCGTTAACCAGAAAGGTGTCAGGGAACGGTCAGCTACCGGACCACTGCGGGGTGATCCCCCGAATTTCGAGGACGCGGAGGAGGGCGTCGCCCACTTTGTTGTTGGGGGTGGAGGCCCCCGCTGTGAGGCCCAACTCGAAGGGGCCCTCGGGGATCCAGGCGGATTCGACGGTTTCGGGGGCGTCGGCCGCCAGCTCGGCCTTGTGGCGGATCGTTCCGGACTCGACGTCAATGCAGGCCGAATCCTCGATGTGGTAGGTCCGCGTGCGCTCGCGGCACATGTGGGCGAGGTGGTTCGTGTTGGAGGAATTGTATCCCCCGATCACGATCATCAGGTCCGGCGGGGTCTCCATCATCTTCACCACCGCGTCCTGCCTCTCCTGCGTGGCGGAGCAGATCGTCCCGAAAGAGCGGTAGTTCTCCCGCGCGTATTCGGCGCCCCGGGCCTCGATCAGCGCTTCTTCCAGCTTGCGGCCGATCGCCATGGACTCGTTCGCGAGCATGGTGGTCTGGTTCGCAACGCCGAAACGGAGGAGGTCCCGGTCGGGATCGAAGCCGGGAGAAGCCTTTTCGGAGAAGTGCTCGACGAAGGCCTTCCGCGTAAGGTGCCCGGGCCGGCCGGCGACGTAGTCGCAGACCAGCTCCCCTTCGGCCATGTCCCTCACGATCAGGTACTTCCCCCCCGGGTGCTTCCGCACCTGCGAAGCTGTGGCCCGGCTCTCCTCGTGCGTGTATTTCCCGTGGATGATCGAGGTGAGACCCTCCTTCGCGTATTGCTCGACCCGCTTCCAGACGAGGAGGACAGACCCGCATGTCGTATCCACGAGCACGCAGCCGATCTTCTTCAGCTCCTCGAAGGCCTCGATGGTAACGCCAAAGGCCGGAAGGAGGACCACGTCCTCGGGACGGACGACCGAAAAATCGAAGTGTCCATGCGCGTCGGGATACAGACAGCGGATCCCCATATCCCGCATCCGCTGGTTGACGTACGGGTTGTGAATGATCTCACCGACAAGAAATACTGTCTTGTCGGGAAATTTCTGTCTAGTTTCGTAGGCGTAATCCACGGCGCGGTCCACGCCATAACAGAAGCCGAACTCCTCGGCGAGACGGACCGTGACATCGCCGAAGGTCCGCCGGTACCCATGCGCGCGGATGTCCTCGACGACGGCCGAATGGTACTCCGCCTCGATGACGGGGCGCACCTCGTCCTTGAGGCCGAATCCCCGCCGGAAGTAAGTCTGTTCGATCGTCATGGCGGCGGGTCGAACACCGGATGAAGTCGGGGGTTCCGGGGGTGTTGCCGTGAGTGGCCCCCCCTCCTAGAGTGCGGAGGGCGGGGCGCGAGCTACCCCGGCAACCCCATCTCCCGAGCCACACGGTCGTGAGCCATGAAAAAAGTCGCCGTCATCCTCTCCGGCTGCGGCGTCCACGACGGCGCCGAGATCCACGAGGCGGTCCTCACTCTCCTCGCCCTCGACAAAGCCGGGGCAGAAGCCGTCTGCGCCGCTCCCGACATTCCCCAGGCCTACGTCTTCGACCATCAGCGAGGGAAGGCGGCGAAGGACGAGGTGAGGAACGTCCGCACCGAGTCGGCGCGGATCGCGCGAGGTCCGGTGAAGGATGTGGCAGAGCTCGATCCCAACGAGTTCGACGCGGTGATCGTCCCCGGAGGATACGGCGCCGTGAAGAATCTCTCGGACTTCGCCTTCAAGGGCACGGACTTCTCCGTCAATCAGGACGTGGCGGACTTCCTCCGAAAGTTTCATGCGACGGGGAAACCGATCGGGCTCCTCTGCATCGCACCCGCGATCGGAGCGCATCTCTTCGGCAAAGAAGGGTTCCGGTACACGATCGGAACCGACCAGGAGACGGCGAACGCCCTCGCACCGCTCGGGGGGCGTCATGTGAATTGCGGAGTCGAAGACATCGTGGTGGACGATGAGCTGAATATCGTCACGACTCCCGCGTACATGCTGGCGCACCGGATCTCCGAAGCCGAGGAGGGGATCACGAAAGCGGTGAAGGAAGTCCTGGCACGGGCCTGAGGGCGGCGGGCCCGCGGTCTCCCCTCGCCTGCACGAGCCGCCCCCGAACCCAGCCGCATTCGACGCGGGACGCGCGAGAGCCATGAAGCAGATCAGGACATTTCTCATGTTCGAGGGAAAGGCCGAGGAGGCAATCCGCCTCTACACATCTCTTTTCGAGGACTCCGAGGTCATCTCGATCGAGCGTTACGACGAATCCGGACCCGGAGCGGCGGGGAGCGTCAAGCAATCCGTATTCGCGCTCGGCGGGAGGGAATACATGGCGATCGATTCCCCGGTGAAGCACGAGTTCACCTTCACTCCCGCCATCTCCCTCTTCGTCGAGTGCGAGTCGAATGCGGAGCTCGAACGGTTGTTCGGGGAGCTGTCGCAGGGCGGATCCGTCCTCATGCCCCTCGATTCCTATGGTTTCAGCCAGAGGTTCGGATGGCTCGCGGACCGGTACGGGGTGTCGTGGCAGCTGAACCTTCCCTGAGCGTGCGCCTCCCGAGCGCGCGCCCCGGCCGAGGTGCCGCGGCCGCCGGGTGTGCCTGGAACTCTCCGCGCGCCCCCCGCTTCCTTCCTGCGGTCACCCTCCTCTGGATCGGGGCCGCGGCCTGCGGAGCCGCTCCCGAAACCGCGCCCTTCGAAGAGCGGGTCGTCGTATTCATGGAGGCGACGCCGGAGGAGCTCGAGGCGCTTCGCGCCACTGTTCCCGAGGAGGACTTCGCGACCATCGCGGACGATCTCATGTTTTATCGCGCCGAGGCACACCTTTTCCTGGAGAGGGAAGGGTGGCCCATTACGACCCTGGCGGGCCGCCGCCCCCTCGAGTTCGTCGTTTCTGGGGAAGCGAAGAAGTACGATTTCGCGGCGCTGCCGGCCCTCGACGCGATCGTGCTCTTCGAGCCGGGGAAGGAACCGAGGGCCATCGCGCCCCTGGATGTGGCTCTGGCGGCCGCGTACTTCCAGGGGCGTGCGGCGTCCGAGACCCCGGCGGATCCGACACCCGATCCCGTCGCCCCCGTCGCGGGAGTGGCCTTCGATTCCACCTGGATCGTGCAGCCGAGCGGATTCGGACCGGTCCGGGTGGGAATGAGTCGCGACGAGGTGGACGCCGCGCTCGGTGGGGCGTTGGAGCGGCCGGATCCTTCGGGGCCGGCTCCCCCTGCCGATCTTCCGGCGCCGGGCACCGCTTCCACGGGGCCCGCGTCGACCGCCGAGCTCCCGGCGCTCGTTCCGGGCACAGAACCCGCAGGAGTGGCGTCCACCGTCGCATGCGAGCAAGTCACGCCCTCGGGATGGCCCGCGGGCGTCTCTCTGATATTCGTGGAGGGACGATTCGTGCGCGTGGATGTGCGGGAGGGAGCGGTGGCGACCGCGCGGGGAGCGCGCATCGGCTCGACCGAGGACGAAATTCGCACGCTTCATCCGGGCAACCTGACGGAGGGGCCCCACAAATACACGGATGGGAAGTACCTGACCGTCACGCCGGGTGAGCCGGAGGAAGCGAAGCTCAGAATCGTCTTCGAGACGGACGGGGCTCGCGTCGAGCGCTTCCGGGCCGGCGCGCTGCCGGCGGTCGAGTGGGTAGAGGGGTGTGGCTGAAGAGTTCTGGCCCGTGCTCCCTGAGCGAATTGAGACCGAGCGCCTGGTCCTCCGCCCCTGGGGGTTGAGCGACGTCGGCGACGTCCTGACCTATGCCCGCGACCCCGGGTGGGCGCAATTTCTGAAGGCGCTTCCAATCCCGTATGGACGAAAACACGCGGAAGAATTCATCGCGAGGCAGATCCTCCTCGATCGCTCGACACATCCGGCTTGGGCGATCGGGCTCGATGACGGGGCGGTTGGCGGGATCAACCTCCGGCTGAACCTCCAACATCGCCGGGGGGAGATCGGATACTCGATCGCCCGCCCGCTCTGGAATCGTGGGTTTATGACCGAGGCCACCGGCGCGGTTGTCCATGCGGCATTCTCGACCCTTCCGGAGCTCAATCGGATCTGCGCCATGGCCGACGTACGAAACACCGCCTCGCAGCGCGTCATGGAGAAGATCGGAATGACGAGGGAAGGGGTGCTTCGGCAGAATCGGATCGAACGGGAGGAGCCGATCGACGAAGCCTGGTACGGAATCCTGCGATCAGAGTGGCGCGGCTGAGTTGTCCCCTCCAGCCATGGCTTCGTCCCACCGCCCGTAGGATCGTGGTGCGGTTATCGTACTCCTTTCCGCCGCGAGGCGCCCATGTCGCAGTCAGAGCCCGGCGACTCCACCACTCCCGGGTACTTCCCACCCAAGAGCACTGAAGTACCGGGCCGACTCCCCGGGTCGGTGATCAGGCCCCCTCTGGTGCAACTCGACGGGCAGGGTCGATTCCTCGTCACCTTTCCCTACGACCCCGAAATCGTGCGGCGCATCAAAGAGATTCCGGGAAAGCGATGGCACCCGGACACAAAGAGCTGGAGCCTGCCGGCAACGCACAGATCGGCGGAACGACTCGCATCCACCTTTCCCGGAATCCGGCTTCCAGGTCGCGCCGCTTCTCCCGTCGGGGGAGCGGGATCCAAGAGCGCCGATACGCGCCCCGGCCAGGGGCGAGACGCCGCGGGACTCCCCGGCCGAGACTCGGGTCGCGACGTGCCCGCCGTCCGAGATGCGCGAGACGGCAAGGCACCAGATGCCCGCGACGCTCCACCCCGAGACTCCGCAGCCCGGGCGATCATGGACGCCGAGGCCCTCGCCGAAATGAACCGTGCGATGGTCCTCGCTGGCTACTCCCCCAAGACCCGCCGCGTTTACCTGGGTCACATTCGGCGATTCGCTCGTTGGCGTTGGGACGCCGCAAATGCGACCTGCGGACCGCCGCCGGAGCTCCGGGTCGCCTCGCCGGACGAGATTCGCGGATACCTGGTCTACCTGATCGAAGAGAGGGGCGTGTCCCGTCCGCTCCATGGGCAGGCGGTCAGTGCGCTTCGCCTCCTGTACGACACCGTCTTCGGCCGTCCCCAGCTTCTTCGGGAGATCCCTCGCCCCAAAAGGGCGCGGACTCTGCCGACCGTCCTCTCGCGCAAAGAAGTCGAGTCGCTCCTGGGCGTTGCGCGACATCCCTCGACACGTGCGCTCCTCATGATCCTCTACTCGAGCGGCCTTCGCGTTGGCGAGGTCGTGCGCCTCCGCGCCGAAGACGTGGACCGTGACCGTCGGCTGCTCAAGGTCCGGGGAGGGAAGGGAAGAAAAGATCGATACACGCTCCTGAGCGTACGCGCGCTACAGGCGGTTGACCGACACCTCCTGCTTCGCGCGGAGGATTGTGGGGAGTGGCTCTTTCCGGGAGAATCCGGGGGAAGACATCTCAACACGCGGAGCGTGCAAAAAGTCGTCGCGCGGGCTCGGACCCGAGCCAAGATCGCTAAGCGAGTGACCCCGCACACTCTGCGACATTCGTTCGCCACGCATTTGCTCGAAGCGGGGACGGATCTCCGATACATTCAGGAGTTGCTCGGCCACGCCTCGAGCCGGACGACCGAGATCTATACACATGTCAGCAACCGGGACTTTGCAAGAATCCGAAACCCATTGGACGAGCTCGGCGGGGAAGAGGAATGGGACGCTGACGGAAAGTGAAGGTTCGCAAATCGTGCACGCCGACCGCTCCCTCCGGCCCCGAGCGGAAGAATTGCTTGCCTTCACCGCGACCGCATCGCCATCATTGGCATCGTTGGGCCAATCCAGGGACTCACATCGGCGGGACGGCCACTTCAGGCGATTCGCACCCAAAGATTCGCCCCTAACACCACCCCCAACCGCATTCCCCCGCATCTGGGTTTCAATCACGAACCCCACGCCGCACAACCCAGGCGAACGCGGGGGCGGAAACGGGGAGTTATACGAAACTCGTGCCGCTCTTTCTCGTGCGAGGTAGGACGAACGGCAGGACGACGTAAGGAGCCTGGAAAAGGTCAGTAGTCAGTAGTGATATCTGGCCTGCAGGAAGTCGACGAAGTCGTTTCCCACTCTGTAAACGAGTCGGTCACGGCTCGTGATTCTCCGGGACCAAACATCGGGTCCCATGTGTTTGAGCGGCTCGGGTTTGCCGATCCCCTGGAAGGGATCACGGCGTGCAGCCTTCATTAGATCGAAGATTCGGAGCGCGGTCTTCCGGTCGGTTGCGATCCAGTGTTCTAGGTCCTCCATGCATTCGCTCTGAATGATTGTGACGCGGTGCTTCGGAGTGGAGGAAGATTTTGAGCCGCGTCCCTTGGCGCTCACGTAAGGGCCCTACTCAACGAGCTCGAGTTCACTCATGAGCGCTTCGAGTTCAACAGGACGGGTGGATCCCTTTCGGGAACGTACCAGAGCACTTAGGAGTCGCACGGCATTCTTTGGAGAGCGTAGGAGGTATGCTGTTTGTTGAAGACTGGACAGCTCGTCCGCTGGCACGAGAGCCATGGTGTCATGACCGCGGCGCTCTAGAATTGCCGGCTCTCGGCTATTCTCAACTTCGTTCCAGATCGCCGCAAAGTTCGCTCGGGCGCGGCTGTAAGTTGCACGGGTTGCCATACGTAATCACTCGGTTGGGGAGAACATGTACAAGAATACAGTACAAGATAAAGGGCCTCGATGCAAGACTGTGTGACGGGGCTGCTCGAGTCGGAGGGTCGGATCAAGGGACCAGCGGCACGAGCCTCGTATAACAACGCTTTGCCGGCTCCGGCGCTTCGCGCCTCCGCTGCAACCCTTCGCCCTGTCACGGCCCGTGCTGAGCACGGCCCGCGCCAAGACTCAGGGTTCGGCAACGCTGGAACGTTATCAGAACGCCCGCGCGGGGACGCACTGAATC
>JBBEBG010000037.1 GCA_040882465.1 Gemmatimonadota bacterium | reverse complement strand
CCTGGCCCGGACCCGAGCGGCCGCACCGAGCTCTGGCTCACGCCGATCGAGCTTCTCGAACGCCTCGCCCGCCTCGTCCCTCCTCCTCGCATCCACCGCCACCGTTACCACGGCGTTCTCGCGCCCCATGCGAGGCTGAGATCCGTTGTCATCGCGCTCGGAAGGCCCATGCTGGAAGAGCCCGGGCTCACCCGGTCCGCCAACGGCCCCGGAGGCACCACCGTGAACGCGGCCTCGACGCCCGTGCCCGAGCCGTGCGGCACGAGCGGCTCCGCCCGCATCTCCTGGGCCCGGCTCCTCGCCAGCGGGCACCGACGCGAAGCGTTGGTCGCGAGGTGCTCCCGCTCCTGTGCCCCGCCTGCGGGGGTGAAATGCGGGTTCTCTCTCGTTCATCACCGGCCCTCCCACCGTCCAGGCCATCCTCCTGCATCTCGCCCTTCCCCACCGGCCCCCGCCCCTCACCCCCGCTCGCGCTCCCCCGCAGGCCGAGCTCGACTTCGATCAGACGTTCGCCTTCGACCCGTCCGACCCCGAGCCACTCCCCGACCCGGACTTCGACCAGTCCCCGCCAGGCCACTGGGACGCCTGACCCGTTCTCCCGGGACATCCGCTTCGCGCTCGTGCCCCCCCGCCCTTTCGCCCATCCTCCCGGCCCATCCCGACATGGGGTTTGCGGAGTCCTTCTCCAAGCGCCGGCCGCGGCCCTCCCCCTTATCCGTCAGGCCATGCAACCTCCACCCTCGGGCAATCCCTTGCTCCCTAAAAACCCCCGCCCTACCTTGCCCTTCGCGCTCCGGGGGCCTTTGAAATTCCTCTCCCTTGGATCTCTGGAGGATCTCTGGAACTGAAGACCACCAAGTACTTCCAGGCCATTCGCTCCCGGCCCGATCGCGCGATGATCACGGACGAGTGGATCCTGGGGGTCATGAACGAGCCCGTACGCGAGGTGGTGCAGGAAGATCGACGCATCCGACGGTGGGGCCGGATCCCCGAGGCCGAAGGCAGGTACTTGAGGGTGGTTCTGCTGCCCGATGGCGAGACGGTGCACAACGCGTTCTTCGACCGTAGGTTCACGCCATGAAGATTCGGTACTTCGAGGACACGGACACGCTCTACATCGAGTTTCGGGACCGCGAGATTCTCGAGACCAGGGATCTCGATGAGAACACGACCCTCGATGTGGACGCCGAGGGCAACGTGCTGGCGATCACGTTCGAGCACGCCAGCAAGCGTACGGACGTCCGCCACCTCACGCTCGAGGGAATCGCGGCTTAGTGGCGGCTTAGTGGGGCCTGAGTGAGACGACCTGCGCGGGGAGGCCCCTGGGAAGCCCCCCCGGAGGTCGTTCCATCTCAAGGTGCAGGCCCCACGATCCCGGTGACAAACCGGTGACAAACTCGACGGTCACCGAGGGTTTCTTAGGGACGTCAGGGTCCCGAGAACCCTTATCTGGTGCGCTTCGGGCGCCCCAGGCAACCCTCTCCGCTGGATTTTAAGTCCCCTGCGGTTACCAGTTTCGCCACCCCGGCGGCGAGCACATTGTACCGCCCTTCCGGGCGCTGGCGGTAGGGTACGACCTGAACCGAACCGGTGGCGTGGTTGACTTCGAAGCCGGCCGCCACCTTGACCTCCTGCTCGAGAAGCTCGGCGCCGGTGCGGTGCTTCCGCCTCGATCGCGCCGGCGTTGGGGCACCCGTGGCGAAAAAGTGGGCGAACATCCTTCCGGCCGTGGGCAGCGCGACCTGAAGAATGAGGATCTCTCCGACTCCTTCATCGTTTGGGATCTGGCGCCGTGAAGGTTATGGTCGTAAATTGTGACTAGACGTATATTATGACCAGGAGAATTCAATGGCGAAAACGGTGGGTGCAGCGCGCTTCAAGGAGCAATGTCTTTCGCTCATGGACTCTCTGGACCCGGAAGGCATCGTGATCACGAAACACGGCAAACCGGTGGCGAAGCTCATTCCGATTTCCAGCGAATCCAGGGAGCTGATCGGCGCTCTCGCGGGCAGGCTCGAAATCAAGGGAGACATTCTCTCGACGGGCGTGGCGTGGGATGCTCAATCTTGACACGCACATCCTGCTGTACGCGCTCCAGGACACCTTGAAGCCGGCCGAGCGGCGGCTCCTCGAGAGCGACGTCTGGAGCATCTCCTCCATCGTCCGTTGGGAGATCTGCAAGCTGCGGCAGCTCGGCCGGATCCAGCTGGAGCTGGATGCTCCGGACGTCTCCCGGATTTTGAATCGGCTTCACACTTGGCCGTTGACCTGGGAGATCTGCCGCGAGAGCTGCCGTCTCGACGTGAGGGGGGATCCGGCGGACGAATTGATCGCCGCCACGAGCGTGGTGCACAACGTGCCGTTGGTGACACGGGACAGAACGCTGCGACGTTCGAAGCAGGTGCCGCTAGCGAAGCTCTGACCGCGGGAACGACGCGGCCCGCCGGGCGACACTCCGCCGGACTGGCCCGACGGCGCCCGTGGGCTTGGAGATCGCGGCGGTCTCCTTCCCGCAAAGGTTCAGGAACTCCCGGAACCCGCAGTTCTTCGAGCTTGGCTCGAAGGTATCGCGGATCACCGACGGGTGCGCTGCCACCATCTCGGCCACTCGGCTCCACTTCCACGTCCTCGCCGTGGATGGGGTGCTCAGCGAAGCTCCACCGACCGCGGCGAACGCCGCGACCGACGGTCCCGCCGACGTCCAGTTTTATGAGGCCGCTTGGTTCGGGCCGGAGCACTCGGAGGAGCTGGCGCGGCTCGTGCAGCACCGGGTGCTTCGCGCGTTCCGAAGTCGAGGGCTTCTAGCCGACGACGCCGCGGCCGACATGCTCGCCTGGCAGGGGACCGGCGGGTTCAGCGTGGACGCCTCGGTGCGAATCGAGGCAGACGATCGGGCCGGCCTCGAGCGCCTCGTGCGCTACTGCGCAAGGGGGCCTCTCGCTCTCGAGCGCCTGTATGCACCCGGGGGAATCGCCGCTCTCGCCTCACCAGACGCCCGGCTCGTCTACCGTCTCCCTGGCCCGGACCCGAGCGGCCGCACCGAGCTCTGGCTCACGCCGATCGAGCTTCCCGAACGCATCGCCCGCCTCGTCCCGCCTCCTCGCATTCACCGCCACCGCTCATTGGCCCACCTTGCTGGACGGGGGCGGTAGGTTGGCCGCGTTCAGATAGGCTTCGGCGTCCGGGTGGAGAGGGCCACCATCGCTTGCCGCGAGTGCGAGAGCGGAGAGCACGCGGCAAGGGAGATCCTGGGGGCGCTCGGGCGGCAGACGATCGAGGGCGCCGCCTGAGCAGGCGCTGCAGCGACCTGTCAGAACGGTCGTCCGCCCTTCCTGCCCATCGCCCTGGGTGGGTGGGATATGATGAGCACGGGCGAGGGTGACTCCCGCACCATGCGGGCGAGCAGGGCACCGATGCGACTGTGGCCCCCACGCAGGCGGGTGATGCCGAGCACGACCAGGTCGAAGTCCCGCGCTCGGTCCACGATCTCGACGATCGGATCGGGTGCCCGCACGACGACGGCGACCCCACGACCCCGCGCTTCGTCACGGACGTAGGTTTCCAGCGCCGAGCGGGCCCGTGTCTCGAGCACGGGCGCGGCCTCGGGCGTCAGGACGTGCAGGAACTCGAGGTGGTCGAGCCCCTTCCGGGACACGGTGCCGATCACACGGGCCCTGAGAAGGTCGTGATCGTTGTGACCGCTCAGGGGGACGAGGACCCGCTTCACCCGATCGAGGTCGAAGTCGTTCCCACCGTGGAGCAGCGCCACGTCGCACGGGAGCCGCTCCATGAGACGGTCGAGGGGATGGGTGGGGGTGCCGGCGTCCGCCGCTTCCTCTTCGCCGCCGGGCGCGTGGGCCAACCCGAGGAGCACGCTGTCCACGTCCTCGACGAGGGCGACCCGTGCGATCTCGTCCCACGGCTCGGACGCCAGCGTGAGCAGAAGCTCGGCCTCGACGCCTTCGCGCCTCGTGCGGATCAGGGCGTTGCTCAGCGCCGCGTTGCCCTCGTCCATGGCCTTCCGCAGCTGCCCTTCGTCGGTGGCCTCACCGACGACGACCACCTGGTGCAGGAGCATTCGCCCGGTGGCCTTGGGCGCGAGCGCGCTCCCCACCGACGCCAGCCCGCCCGCGCGTGCGGGGTGCGCCAGCGGCACCAGCACCGAGGTCCGGGCTCCGCGCAAGCGACCGAACTGGGGATCCTGCCCGGCGACCGCCGCGTCGAGCGCTTCGGCCCGGCTCGCGAGGAATCCCACGTAGAAGAAGGCTCCGAACCCGATCCACACGAAGAGGAGCAGCCCCGCCTCGGGAACGGTCGCGAGCTGGAAGAGGACCAGGAGTCCGCAGGTCAGGATCCCCAGCACGGGAACGAGAGGAAAGAAGGGCGCCGCGAAGACACCCTCGATCCGTCCGCCGGCCCGATGCCGAAGCTGCCAGGCGCTGACGTGCGTGATGCCGAAGGTCAGCAGGAAGACGAGCGAGGCCGCCGCGCCGGCCGCAGCCAGATCGGGGACGACCAGCGCCAGGATCGCCACGCTCGCGGCGACAAAGCCGATCGCGGCGACGGGTGCGCCGGTCCGTGCGTCGAGCCTCTCGAGCTGCCGGGGAAGCGTACGGTGCCGGGCCATGGCGTGGGCGACGCGCGAGCCCGCCAGAAGATTCGCACGCAGGGCGGTGAGCGTCGACAGGATCGCGGCCACGATGACGAGCCAGAATCCGAACGCACCCAGGTAGTTCGAGGCCGCCACGGCGAAGAAGGTCTCGGGGTAGTCCCGCGCCATTGCGGCGGGAGACGCGGCGGCCGAGGGGAGGCCCACCGACGTCACGACCAGGAGCAGCGGGAGGTAGACGATCATCGCCATCCCGATCGAAGCGAACATGGCCCGGGGGATCGTGCGCCGCGGGTTCCTGATCTCGCCGGCCACGCCGGCGATGAGCTCGAACCCCTGGAGGGTGATGAAGGTGAATCCCATGGCGGCCACCACCCCGAGCGCGCCACGTTCGAAGAAGGGAGCGAGCGGGGCCAGGGCCTCGCCCGGACCGCGCCGGACGATGACGGCGAGCCCGGCGGCGATGAGTACGCCGAATGCGATGAGCTTCCCCAGATTCTCGATCTGGCCGCCGGCGGTCGCCCTTCGCGTCAGCAGGAAGCCGTAGGCCGCCGTGGCCGCGACCGGGAGGACGAGGAGGAGGCCGGAGTGGAGGGAGGTGCCCGGAGCCACCCGCCCGCCGGGGAGGAGCGCCTCCAGTCCGGCGACGGCGTAGGCGGCGAAGCCCAGCGCATAGAGGACCGCCGCCACCACGTGGGCGAAGGTCATGACCCACCCCACGCCGAAGGCCGTTCGTACGGAGAAGGTGCGGCGCGCGTAGACGTACTGGCCGCCGTTTTCGGGGAAGGCCGTGGCGAGCTCCGCGAACGCGAGGGCGGTGAGGCAGGCGATCCCCCCGTTCAGGGCGAAAGCGACCACGGCGGACGGGCCGGCCTCCGCCACCGCGACGCCGCCGAGGACGAAGATCCCCCCGCCGACGATCGCGGCTACGCCGATGCCGGTCGCCCCGGTGAAGCCTATGGTACGGCCGTCCACTTCAACCAAGGGGTATCAGGATTCAAGTCGTGGGTTTCACTCCGACACACACGCAGAGTAGCCGGAGTCGCGAGCGCCATGCCACCGCGCGCCGAGCGGGTTCATGGCCGGCAGCTCTCGGATCTCGCCGGCCTCGTCCTCGTTCCCGCCTGAATGGGCGGCCATCCAGCGATCCGTCTTCCCTGGTCACCCCAGGGGCTGGTGCCCCCGTGCCCGTCGGTCAGAACTCCGGTCCGCAACGGGTTGCCCAGTGCCCGAAAACCGGGTCTCACTCCGCATCCACGGCCCCTCAGGCCCTGTATCCCTCATTCACAGTCGCTCAAAGTCACCGTCCCCGCCGTGGTGCAGGATCCGGGCTTAATCACCAGCGGGCGTGGCCTCTTTGCTTTGTAGCCCGAGTCCATACACCAGGCCGAGCACCGCGCCGCTGACCCCCTGTTCCACGAGGTGCCAGGCGCTGTCCACGAGGACCAGCGTGAACGGGCCTTCCATGGCTCCGTATAGCACCAGATTAGTCGGAAACCACCAGAGGACACCGATGATGATCCCGAACTTGAGGCCTTCGGCCACCGGGGAGCCTCCCTCGTGGCCTTTGGGATACATGTAGGCCATGATGGCGCCGACGACGAGATACGCGAGAATCACGGCCCAGAAGGCCGGCACCTCGCGCATCGGCGCGGGTGAGGTCGCCGCGTAGAAGTCGTTCATCAGAAGCACGTGCCACAGGAAGGAGAGGAGAAACCCGACTCCGGCTGTGGCCAGCGTACCGAGCATAAACGTGCGTGTGTTCATGAGACCCCCTCCCGTACGAGCGACCATTCTCCGGCCAAGGCTGCGACGAACCAGTGGCAAGATGCCGGGCGGCCGGAAGTGCAGCAAGCAAAAGGGACTGGTTCTTGCTTCCGGGCTTCGGCCAAAGAGGCCTAGGTGGTACCTCGCGTAGTCCTCAAGGAGAGGGTCCTTCCCTGCCCCGCGCCCGGCCCTGAGCGCCTTCAGCTCGTCGAGGCGGGCCTGGAGGACGGTGCCGGCTTCGTCCGCATCCGTGGTGGCCCCGTCCCCACGCTCCGGGATCATCGCCTCCCTCCGGCCCCCGACATCAGCGAAGTCCCGCAGGTCTGCATACCACCCGCGACCCTCACGCCAATAGAGGCGGCTCCTACGCCGTCTTCCCATAGGTCGGCCTCCAGAGCCGAGGGATGACGGTGGTGTCTCGCTCGGGGATGCGGAGGGTGTGGGCGTACACGTCGTCGCTCGGGATGCGCCACTCCCCTGCTTCCGAGGTCTTCTCCGGGCGCACCCCTTCCTCCGGCTCGGCCTGTGGCGTGCCGGCCGCTCGAGCCTCCTCGAGGAGCCCGACGCGGCCCGGCGCACCGCACGGGTTCGCGGCGATGCGCCAGAGCGCTGATGTCGATTCATCGGCCCCTGTTCATGCTGTAACCCTCCGTGTTGCCCGTGTGACGGCCGTTCCAGCCATGGCAGGGCACCGGGCGCTCACGGTGGGTTTGGGAGATGGTCGCCCACGTCCCACCTCCTTCGCCGACCACCCGCCGGTGGGCTCCCTCCTCCGTCGCACCGGAGTACCGACCCACCGGAGGCGTTTACCGCTCGAGGCGCCCGACCGTTACGCCGCTCTACCCCGTTGTCCAACACCACCTGGAGACGTTCCTCGCCGCTTCCGCGGAGGCGGACCCGGCCGGGTGGGGCGTGCCGGAGTCGGTGGAGAAAGACTTCCGGAGCTACCTCGAATGCGGAGTCCTCGCGTTCGGGTTCGCACGGATTCGATGCGGAGACTGCGGAAAGGAGCGCCTCCTAGCGTTCTCGTGCAAAGGGCGGGGGGTGTGCCCGTCGTGCAATGCTCGGCGGATGGCGGAGGTCGCGGCGCATCTCACGGACCACGTGTTCCCGCACCTTCCGATCCGGCAGTGGGTGCTCTCGCTCCCCAAGCGGCTGCGGCCGTTCCTGCACGGGAGCCCTGAGGTGGCGAGCACGGTGCTCGCCGTCTTCATGCGGGCCCTCCGGGCGACGCTCCGCCGGGCCAGCCCGACGGCGCCCGTGGACTCGGAGATCGGGGCCGTCTCCTTCCCGCAGCGATTCGGGAACTCGCTGAACCCGCACTACCACTTCCACGTCCTCGCCGTGGATGGGGTGCTCAGCGAAGCTCCACCGACCGCGGCGAACGCCGCGACCGACGGTCCCGCCGACGTCCAGTTTTATGAGGCCGCTTGGTTCGGGCCGGAGCACTCGGAGGAGCTGGCGCGGCTCGTGCAGCACCGGGTGCTTCGCGCGTTCCGAAGTCGAGGGCTTCTAGCCGACGACGCCGCGGCCGACATGCTCGCCTGGCAGGGGACCGGCGGGTTCAGCGTGGACGCCTCGGTGCGAATCGAGGCAGACGATCGGGCCGGCCTCGAGCGCCTCGTGCGCTACTGCGCAAGGGGGCCTCTCGCTCTCGAGCGCCTGTATGCACCCGGGGGAATCGCCGCTCTCGCCTCACCAGACGCCCGGCTCGTCTACCGTCTCCCTGGCCCGGACCCGAGCGGCCGCACCGAGCTCTGGCTCACGCCGATCGAGCTTCTCGAACGCCTCGCCCGCCTCGTCCCTCCTCCTCGCATCCACCGCCACCGTTACCACGGCGTTCTCGCGCCCCATGCGAGGCTGAGATCCGTTGTCATCGCGCTCGGAAGGCCCATGCTGGAAGAGCCCGGGCTCACCCGGTCCGCCAACGGCCCCGGAGGCACCACCGTGAACGCGGCCTCGACGCCCGTGCCCGAGCCGTGCGGCACGAGCGGCTCCGCCCGCATCTCCTGGGCCCGGCTTCTCGCCCGGATCTACGAGGTGCTCCCGCTCCTGTGCCCCGCCTGCGGGGGGGAGATGCGGATCCTCTCGTTCATCACCGACCCTCCCACCGTCCAGACCATCCTCCACCATCTCGCCCTTCCCCACCGACCCCCGCCCCTCACCCCCGCGCGCGCTCCCCCGCAGGCCGAGCTCGACTTCGATCAGACGTCCGCGTTACCTTCGCTTCGCTCCGGTGAGCCGGCGGGACACGAGATCGCCTGCCAAGAAGACCTCGGCCCGCACGGGTTCGACCCGTCCGATCCCGAGCCCCTCCCCGACCCGGACTTCAACCAGTCTCCGCCGGGCCACTGGGATGCCTGATCCCTTCTCCCGCAACGTCCGCTCCGCGCTCGTACTCCCCCGCCCCTCCCGCCATTCTCCCGGCCCCTCCGGACATGGGGACTGCGGAGTCCTTCTCCCGGCTCCGTGCGCCGCTCTCCCTCGCCCGTCCGGCCATGAGGACCCCATCCCGGAATTCCTTGCTCCCTCAAAACCCCTGCCCTACCTTGCTGTTCGCGCTCCGAGGGCCTTTGAAATTCCTATCCCTCGCCGTGTCGAGGTCCCACATCCGGAGGGCGATTCGCTCGGCGTCGCGCAACGCATCGCGCCCCGCCGGACTCACCTGGTACTGCCGACGCGACCGGCCCCCGCGCACAGGCAGCGGCGCCGTGGTCGAGGAGTTCAAGAGGCCCTGTTCCTCGAGTCGAGCGAGCGTCGTGTAGATGGCTCCGACGGAGTAGTCATGCCCGCGCAGCTCGCTCACGTCGCGGCGCACGCCGAGGCCGTAGGCCTCCTTCCCCAGTCGGGCCACGGACTTCAACACCGTCAGCTCGAGGCTGCCCAACCTGATCTTGGTCATAAGTTTTATCTTGTAGAACAAATGGCAATCGGTCAAGGGCGTCGCGTGATTCCCTAACGCCCGCAAGTCGTTTCTTCCCCGGGGCCGCATCATACATCATTAGTGTTGTTGACATCATCTTGGGATATTTACTACACTAAATACGTAGAGTGCCCGCTTGCCCTCGATCCAACGCCCGCCAATGCCCCAAGACCATTCACCAACCAGTCCCAGGGGCCTTGGGGAGCAGGAGCGGTCGGTCCTTGCCCTCCTCGCCTCTCTTGAGCGGCCCGTGGTCGGCGCTGACGACGTGCTCGCGCGAACGCAGATGGGGAGAAAGGCGGTCAACCTCATCCTGTCTCGCCTGGCCGCAAAGGGGTGGCTGCGGCGACTGCGACGTGGGGCCTATGCGGTAATTCCACTCTCCTCCCGCTCCGGCAGCCACGTCATCGAACAACCGCTCGCGGCGGCCATGGAGCTCTTTGCACCATGCTACATCTCGGGGTGGACGGCGGCCGAGCACTGGGACCTCACGGAGCAGATCTCCAACACGGTCGTCGTCTACAGCGCGAAGCCTCAACGAAAGTCGGAGCAGACTCTGGGAGGGGTGCACTACCGCGTTCGACGCATCCCGGAAGCGGCCATCTTCGGAACGACCAGGATCTGGTCCGGAACCACCCCGGTCGAGGTGGCAGACCTCCATCGCACCTTGATCGATGTGCTTGACGTTCCCGAGATGGGGGGTGGCGGACGGCAGACCCTCGACATCGCTCGGAGCTACTGGGGCCGCGACGATGCTGACGCCGACGTGCTCCTAGCCCTCGCGACCCGCCTCGGACGCGGCAGCGTCTTCAAGCGGCTGGCATTCACGGCCGAGCAGTTCGGCAACCCCAAGCGCTCCTGGCTCGACGCGTGCCGAAGTAGAATGTCTGCCGGCCTCACGCTTTGGGATCCCCAAGGGCCCAAGCGCGGACCGATCGTGTCGGCGTGGCGCCTCCGCGTGAACGTTCCCTCGGACGACCTAACGTGATCCCCAAGGCCGAGATCCTTGCGGTTGCCGAGGAGGCGGGCCTCCTCCCCACGACGGTCGAGAAGGACTACGCCCTCGGGTGGGTCTTGTTCGGCATCGCCAGCCATCCAGAGCTGAGTCGCTGGTACTTCAAGGGCGGCACGTGCCTGAAGAAGTGCTTCTTCGACACCTACCGGTTTTCCGAGGACCTCGACTTCACTGTCCCCGACGGGGCGCCGTACGGGGACGATGAGATCCGCACAGGCCTGCTGGCGGTCGCGGACTGGGTTCGAGATCGCACCGGACTCGAGTTCCCGGCCGACGACCTCGATGTGAAGGAGTCGATCAACAAGCGAGGACACCGGACGTTCGAAGCGCGCATGACCTTTCGAGGGCCCCTTCAACTCCCCCGCGCTTCCCGCCAGCGGATTCGCTTCGATCTCACCCGTGACGAAGTCCTCGCGGCTGAACCCGAAGACCGCGAACTCTTCCACGGATACACGGACGCCATCGAACCCCGCCCAAGGGTTCGCTGCTACAGCCTCAGTGAGATTTTGGCCGAGAAGGTCAGAGCGCTGTACGAGCGTTCGGGGCGGGCACGGGACGTCTACGATGTCGTCAACGTTGGGCGAAACCTTCGAGAGGAACTTTCGCCGGCCCAGATAGCGGCGCTAGCCAAGACGAAGTTCGAGTTCAAGGAGATCGAGGAACCCTCGCCGGAGCTGATCCTCTCGCGCGTCGATCCCGAAATCCTCGCGGTGGATTGGGACAACGCTCTTCGTCACCAGCTGCCCATCCTTCCTCCTGTTGCCGAGTTCCTTTCGGCATTGGGCGATGTGCTGCGTTGGCTCCTCACAGGAAAGCGCGCTCCCGGACTCGCCGCGGTCCCGGAGCGAGCTGGGGAGGTGGCAGTTCCGCCGATCCGCTTCGCGATCCCGCAGCCTGCCCGAGCAGCGCTTCGGGCGCGGTCGCCACAGCGGTGGCCCGAAGGCGTCTTCGGGGGCACGATGGATCGAGTGCGTTATGCTGCGCGCAACCGCCTATTGGTTCAGGTCGCCTATCACGGTGTGTCTCGGTTGGTCGAGCCGTACTCGATACGCATCCCGGGCACGGGCAACCTACTCCTATACGTCTTCGAGGTGCAGCGAGGCGGCGGACCCGGCGGAGGCCTGAAGGCTTTCAAAGTCGCAGAGATCGGTACGGCCACCCTTACGAACCGACCGTTTAACCCCCGGTACGTCGTGGAACTCTGACCTCTACCCCCACGCCCTGCTGCGGCCTTCCGCCTCGGGGACTAGGGTAGTTCTTCCTCCCGTCGAGAGCCGAGCACAGCGCACTCCTCGACCGTAGGTTCAAGCCATGAAGATTCGATACTTCAAAGACACGGACACTCTCTACATCGAGCTTCGGGACCGCGAGATCGACGAGACGAGAGATGTCGACGAGAACACGACCCTCGATGTGGACGCTGAGGGCAACGTGCTGGCGATCACGCTCGAGCACGCCAGCAAGCGTACGGACGTCCGCCACCTCACGCTCGAGGGAATCGCGGCGTAGGGCTCGAGCGCGACGACCTGCGCGGGAGAGGCCCCCGGGAAGCCTCTCCGCGCAGGTCGTTCCGTCTCGGGGCAAGGACCCACGATCTGGGTGACAACCTGGTGACAAACTCGGCGGTCACCGGGGACTCCCGAGGGACGTCAGGATCCCGAGAACCCTTGCTTGGTTCGCCCAGCACCCCTCAAGCGACCCTCTCCGCTGGTTTTTTGAGTCCCCTGCGGTTACCAGTTTCGCCACCCCGGCGGAGATGTCGTCTCTGGTCATTCTACCTCTCTTCCATGCGCCTGCGGAAGGGTACGACGTTCGGCTCGCGGCGCTCCCGGTGAGCGTTCGGGCGGGTGCGAAGCCAGTCGAGAGACGGCGACGAGAGCGGGGGCCGCCTTCACGACGAGCTGCATGCGAACGCCCGCACACTCGCTCCCGCCATCCCTGGTTCATCGCTCCATGGCGCCCATCATCGCGCGGCGCATCTCCATCACCCCATCATGCGCCCCCGCTGCGCCGACATGAATGTCGGCTCGACACCCAGGAGCGTGGTTGAATTCCCGGTTCGTGTATCAGCGAGTCACTGGCTAACCGTCCGGCGTCAGTGCGAGACGGATAAAGCTCCGCGGTCTCACCTTGGGAATCGCAGCCGCTTACCGCAACCGCCGAGTGATGTATGTCTCGCCCTGAATGCAGAGGCGGGCCGGGACCTCAGGCTGAGGACCCACCACGAACCCGGCGTGCGCCACGAGCCGCTCAGCCAGATCGTCCCGAACGCAGCCGACGAGCCACATCCCATCGTCACTTTGAAAGAGTTCGAGATCGCCGGCAGTTAGCGGAGGCCGCGCCGAAACGGCGCTTGGCGCCAGAAAGGAAAGGCAGGCCGCAGTCAACAGGCCCAGGCTCAGCGAAAGACACCTCTTCTCCACGCTCATGGTAGTCCTCCTCTACAGAGAGGTTCAAGTCGGCAGCGAGGGACTGCCACCGACGCTGCATGCTCCATTACTCGCAACTCGGACCGGTCGAAGTCAGGTACGCGGAATAGTCGCCATGGGCGAGGTGGCTCCTGACCGCAAACAGCAGGATCAAGGTGACTCCACCCTCACGTTCGATCGTCGGAGTAGGCACGAATATGAGCTGGGGGATTCCGTCTCCGCCCCAATGGCACAGCCATGTTCCCGGCACTCCACCGTCGGTCGAAGTCGGTGCGCTCGCGAGCACTGGCGCAGCCGTGACTTCGAGAGATGATCTTGACGCCGCCGCTTCGTTGTGGGTGTTTGCGAGCGTTCCGACGACGAGCATCGCGATAACGACCGGTAATCCGTGCATGGAGTGCCTCCTTCGGGAGAAATGCCGTTTACTCATGACTGCTGACTCGCGGTGGTGTACCGATCGCACCCCCGAATTCGCGTGGACCACTTCACCTGTACTTTAGATCTTGCATTGGCCCCCGCTGCCGTCGCCAAAGACTTGTCGGATTTCGTCCGCAGACAACGGCCGACTGAAGACTCTGACCTCGTCAATGATGCCCGCATAGTCATTCACTGGATCTATGCCAGGCGGGTCGCTCCCATCCATGGCGCCTATCGTGAGTTGTGAGGTCAGTCCGCCCGAGAACGCTGCCACAACCGTGCTGGTCTTGGAGAACTCCAGGACTCCGTCTACGTACAGGCGAAGCTCTCTGGTGCTCTGATCGAAGGTTCCGGCGATGTGGTGAAAGAGATCGTCTCCGATGACGGAAACACCTCTGATCTGGTCAACGATTTTTCCGTCGCTGATCTGGAAGAATCCGACGCCTTGCTCGATGAACAGGTGGTAGTTGGTCTGAGTAGGAACGCCAGCGGGCCCCCGGTGAACAACGGTTTGGACCGAACTGCTGGCGGTCTGGATCCAAGCGTCGATCGTGAAGTGCGAAAGAGCCAAGTCCGCTGCATCGCCGACGTATACGAGGTCGTTGTCGCCATCGAAGTGAAACGCTTCGCCGTTCCCCGACGCGACGAAGCCCGGGCCGAATGTCAGGTCGCCCACCAGGTGCCCGTCATTGTCACTGCCCAAGTCCACTGCATTCCCGTCGCCAGGCCACCAACTCACGAACTGGGGAGGTATCGGGCCGCACACACATGCGTCACCGACACCGTTTCCATCCACGTCCTCCTGGCCGGGATTGTAAGCGCTCGGACAGTTGTCCGCGGGGTTCGGCACCCCGTCGTCGTCCGAGTCCTGGACGTCCGGTGGACCGGGATCATCCGGTGGACCCGGGTCGTCGGGTGGACCCGGATTGTCCGGTGGACCCGGATTGTCGGGCGGTCCTGGATCGTCCGGTGGTCCTGGTGGGCCGAGCAACGGACCGACGGAGGAGATCGGTTCCCCGGGATTCGTGGGAATTAAAGCTTCGTGACAGCTCACACAGAGCAGAGCCGCGACACCCGCAAGGGCGATGCGTGACATGAACACCTCCAGAACATTGTGGCTGTGCACCCGCGATGATGAATCGGCACGAACAGCGACGACGTCGGACGAACGTCCTGGGAGTGCGTCAACCCGCGACGGGCTCGGAGGGCGTGCGGAGAGCAAACTCTCCACGCGGCAGTGTGGAGACCATCTGACGAAGTCGCATGGTTTACGCGACAATCACTCATGGCAAGAACCGCGGAGCGCGGTCTCGGTAAAGATCCACGTGAAAGCACACGGCATCAGTCGCTCGCGGACAGCGGCAATCGCACCTCGACCCGTGTTCCTTTGGCCGGCGTGCTCTCGATGCGGAGAGAGCCGCCGTGGGAAGCCGCAATGGAACGGGCAATCGGGAGTCCCATACCGGTCCCCTCTGCCTTGGTCGAAAAGAACGGGTCGAGTACATGGGCGAGCTGTTCGGGCGGGATCGTGCCCGCGTTGGTCACGATGACTTGCGCCTCCCGTCCTTCGGTCCCGACCGAGACGATCGCCCGGCCACCGGGAGAAAGCGTCTGCCCCGCGTTCACGACCAGATTGAGGAAGAGCTGCTCGAGAGCGAGGGGATCTCCCCGTGTCCAGATGGGGTCTCGGGACTCCTCCCCGATGTCGAGGACGGCGTCCCGTTCACTGAATACGCTCTCCGCCGCTCGTCCAGCGCTCCTCACCACTTGCCGTAGATCCACCCGCCGTGGTGGGTCATCCCCGCCCGGTGATCTGCGCAGCGACCGCGAAATGATTCCGTCCAGGCGTCGTACATTTGCTAGCGCGCGG
This sequence comes from Gemmatimonadota bacterium, assembly GCA_040882465.1. NCBI lineage: Bacteria > Pseudomonadati > Gemmatimonadota > Gemmatimonadota bacterium. The sequence continues at coordinate 48,983 of JBBEBG010000037.1, read as the reverse complement.
GCCACGAGGGTCCCGCCCTTCGGTCCATCGGGCACGGCTTCTTCCGCGCGCTGGAGATCGACGCGAATGGCGGTGAGGCCGTTCCGGACTTCGTGGGAGAGCGCGGCGGCGTATTCTCCGACAGCCGCCAGCGCCTGACGCTGGGACAGTTCGCCGAGAGTCTTCCGAAGGCTCTCCGTCATGGTGTTGAAGGCACCCGCGACGCGCGCGACTTCCGTGGACCCGCGGTCGTCGACTCGATGATCGAGCTCACCCCGCGCCACCGCGTCCGCGGCCACCGCGAGTCGCTCGAGGGAGGCCGTCAATCGCGTGGTCAGAACCGCGCTCAGCGTGAGCGCGAACAGCGCGACGAGGAGGAGGGCGACGAGACCCACGCGGGCGGTTCGCTCGAAGGGCTGCACGTACCCGGCCAGCGGCGCCGCGAGGATGAGCGCGATCTCGGGATCGGCGAGGTCGCGCCGGACGGCGAGCCAGTCCGCGCCGCCCAAAGTGAATCGACCGGGGCCGACCGACCCGGGGACGCCGGAGGGGAGGATCGATCGATCCGTTTCGCGCTGGACGATCTGCAGGTCGGCGCCATCCGGCCGCCTCAGCGTCGTGTCGACCTGAACCAGGGATGGCACGCTCACCTCCGCCAAGACTTCACCGATGGGGACCGGACCCGATGCGGAATGGATCGGTATTCGAACGTTCAAGGTCGGTCCCGTGGCCTCGGTTGCTCTGGGAGGAGGGTCTTGCCCTCGAGCATCCACGGTGTCTCCGCCAGGTACCGGGGAGGACCAAAGCGCCCGACCTTCCGCGTCGAGATAAGTGAAGGACGGAATGGTGCGCGAAAGTCCGGCCGCCAGCTGCCCGAAGTAGTCGGCATCCTGCGGCGCGAGCTCCGCACCCTAACCCTTCGACAGTACCCGCGTGATCGGCTCGTTGCGCGCGAGAAGCATGAGGTCGCCCAGCCGGTAGCTCCAGCGCTCCTGGACGCCCTCGGACAGCGCCTCGAGCGATCGCGCGAGCTCCGAACGCAAGAGCTCTTCGCCCGCCCCCATCACCGAGCGAGTGAGCCATAACCCGAGCAGGGCCAGCGGCGCGACCGCCGCGAGGAACACCACCAGCAGGAAGCGGGCACGAAAGGAGGACGGAAGTCCCCTGCGGCGGGGGCGCTCGCTCATTCGAGCCCGTACTTGTCGATGAGGCGATTGAGCCGCGGACGGGACACGCCGAGCAACTCCGCCGCGCGCGCCTTATGGCCACGCGTGGCCTCGAGCGCACGTCTCACGTGCTCCTTCTCCACCGCGCTCAGTGGGATGATCGTCGGAGCATCCGGCGCGTGCGGCGCACCAATCGCGATGTGCTCCTGGCGAATGACACCGCCCGAGCCACCGCGAGTGCGTGGGTCTCCTTGTGGGTGAAGTCGCTTTCGAGTGAGTCGGCCCCGAAAATCTTGGAAAGTTCACCTCGCCCGCGGACCAGATTGAGCACCACCATCGCCCCGTGATCCTCGAGCTGGGCCCACGCGAGGCCGTAGCCCATCGCCGCCATGTCTTCGGCGAGGATGTGCGGCACCCCGTGGGCGGTGCGACGGATCTCCACGCGCGACGGGTAGTCGGGGGTGGGGAGCTGAAGGGCGGCGAAGAGCAGGAGCGATGAGAGCATGAGGAGGCCTGAGAGGGCGATTGGCGATTGGCTAACCGAAATGTATAGCCATGTCATCCCGACCGAGCGCCTGCGGCGCTCGGTCGGGATGACATTCTTGTTGTCGCCGTTCGCCGTTCGCCTACTACTCGGCGGTCGTCGGATCGATGATCGCCGCCACTTCCAGGACCCGATCTGCCGGGAAGCACCCGCGGCGGGCGTGCTCGCGAATCAGGTCCGCATTGGGCGCGATGTAGACGCAGGTGATCTTGTCGTCCGTCACGTAGCTCTGCACCCACTGGATGGTTGGCCCGAGTTCCTCGAGCACGCTCTTCGACTTCTGGGCAATCGCCTGTAGTTCCTCCCGGCTCAGGGCGCCGGCGTTCGGAATTTCCCGCTCGATCAGGTAGCGTGGCATCAGTGGTCGTGCTCCGCAGAAAGGGCGGCTGCGGCGTTGGCGCAGCTCACGGTAGGGTTCCAGGGCGTGAACATCCCGTTCGGGTTGGTCTGCCAGAGCCAGACATGCAACGTGTACAGCCCATTACCAAAGCTGTAATCCTGCCCGAAGAGGCGCGGCGGCTCGCTGTTGGTCCACGCGGTACCCGGCACCACGTATTCCAGACCGACCAACTTGAGGCTCCCGTTCGCCTGCGGCTCGTACATCACCGCCTCGGGCTGGAGCGGGTCAACCACGGCGTCGAGCAGCGAGGTGTTGACGTAGTGGTAACCCATCGCCCCCTCGGTCGGGTCCGAGAAGCAACTACCGCCGAAGAGGAAGGTATACGCACCCTTCTCCGCCTGTTCGAAGCTGCTGAAGCGAGCGGTCGCGGCGCGCACCGCCTGCAGGTCAGGGCCGACCTTGGCGGCCTGCAGATGGAGCGGCTCGGGAGCGATGGGGTCGGCGGCGCACGCTGCGAGGGTGAGCAGGGCAGACAGCAGGATGGGGAGACGCATCGGAAACTCCTTGGAAATGGGAACCGAAGGAAGTGCGAGAACCAACGCCCGCAAGATGACGCGGAACGGTTAGCGCCTCACCTCCCCGAGAATTAACTGTTCGTTAACTTGAGCGTATGGTTCGCATCCAGCTCCTCGGCGGCGCCTGCCTGCGCGACGGCACCACTGTCCTGACCGGCCCGCCTGCCCAACGGCACCGCATCGCTCTCCTCGCCCTCCTCGCCGGGGCCTGGCCGCTGCCCCTCGCGCGCGCGCGAGTGCTGGCCCTCCTCTGGCCCGAGAAGGACGAGACCGCCGCCCGCCGCCTCCTCAACCTCAGCATCCACGTCCTCCGCCGCGCTCTCGGCAAGCAGGCCATCGTCTCTCTCGGCGATGGCCTCCTCCTGGGTACCGAGGAGCTCTCCTGCGACGTGCTCGATCTCCGCGCCGCCGTCGCAGGCGACGACCTCGATCGCGTCGCCCGGTTGCACGCGGCCCCGTTGCTCGACGGCTTTTCGCTGCCGGACGCGGTGGACTTCGGCCACTGGCTTGACGACACGCGCCGCGACCTACAACGGCTGCATCGGCGTGCAGTCCTGGCACAACTCGAACGTTCTGAGCGCGCGGGCGATCTTCACGGCGCCGTGGCCGCGTGTCGGCAGCTCGTGGCGCTTGATCCCTACTCGGGTGACGACGCGCGCCGGTTGATGCGCGCGCTCGAGCAGGCCGGCGACCGAACCTCCGCGATCCGTCAGGCGGTCGAGCACACGCAGCGTCGCCGCGCGGATCTCGAAATCGGCCCCGACCCCGCCGTGGCGGCACTCGCCGACGAACTCCGCGAGGGCGTCGCCGCCGCGGTCGAGCCCCCGTCCATCGCGGTGCTGCCCCTGCGCACCGTCGGCGCCGAGCCTGATGCGCATGCGCTCGGCGACGGCATCACCGAAGAGGTCATCGCGTTGCTCGCCAAGCGACGTGATCTCCGTGTCATCGCGCGCGGCACGGTGGCAGCACTCCGCGCGCGCGAGGCGGCGCCGCGCGAGGTGGGTCGCGTGTTGTCGGTGCGCTACGTCCTGGATGGCTCCTTGCGCATCGCGTCCGGACGGGTGCGTGTGGTCGCGACGCTGATCGATGCCGAGACGGAGCGACCAGTCTGGGCAGAAACGTACGAGCGAGTGCATGCAGACGTCCTCGCACTCCAGTCCGACGTGGCGCTCCGGCTCGCGGAGGCGGTGCACGCCGAGGTGGTGACGGGGGCCCACGCATCGGGAGACGTTCCAGCACCGGACTCGCTGGCGCATCGTCTGGTGCTGCAGGGAAGGCAACACCTCGCCGGCAACACCGTCGCTGCCTTGTCACGCGCGCGCGAGGCCTTTACCCGTGCGGTGTCGCACGCACCAAGGTATCTCGAGGCGCAGGTGCAGCGGGCGTTTGCCTGCCTTGAACTCGCGACCGAGGGCGACCCGGATTTCGTCACGCGCTTCGCGGAAGCGCGCGAGGCGGCCGATCATGCGTTGGCACTCGACGCACGACACCCTGAGGCACTCGCCGTCGATGCGGCGGTGCGGATGATGGCGGACTTCGATTGGTCTGGTGCGGAGGCCGGCTTGCGTCGGGCCCTCGAGCGCGCGCCGGACCACCCATTGGTGCATGACATCCTCGCCCGCCTGCTCTGGGCGATGGGACGCTACGACGAGGCGTTCCCCGTGGCGCGCCGCGCGCAGACACTTGGCGCGACGCCGCATGGGGTGGATCTCGTCACGCTGTTGCTCAGTGCGAACCGCTACGGCGACGCGTTGGCGGAAGCGCGGCTCGCGAGTGAGGTGGATCCGTATGCTCCACGCACCCACGCTGCGCTTGCCTGGGCCCTCTTCCTCTGTCGGCAGTACGATGCGGGCGCACGGACCATGGCAGAGGCGTTCGCGCGATCGGATGGTCACCTCCGCTGGCGCGGCGAACTGGGCCAGATGCTCGGCATGATGGGGCGGTGGACCGACGCGCGTGCGTTGATTGCTGACCTCGAAGCGACGCCGGGTGTCTCACCTTGCCATCTCGTACACCCGTACCAAGGGCTTGGTGAGGCGGATGCGGCACTCGACCTGCTCGAGCGGGCGGTGGCCGAGCGTTGCGGCCCGGCCTACGCGATCCGCGGGTCGTTCATCTACGCCCCGCTGCGTGGCCAGCCGCGCTTTACGGCAGTGGTCAAAGCGATGGGATTGGGGGGGTAGGGGAGGAGGTGAGCATGCCTGTGACGCCGACACTGAAATCGGTGAACGGAGAACGGGAATCTATAGCCGTGTCATCCTGAGCTGCACTAGTTGCGATGAAATCTGACAAGTAGTCTGGAGTCCTGGTGTTTCACTGCCCCCCGGGAGGGGGGTGACCGTGTTGCCCGTGTGACGGCCGTTCCAGCCATGGCAGGGCACACGGCTGTCCCAGTGGGTTGGGAGATGGTCGCCCACGTCCCACCTCCTTCGCCGACCACCCGCCGGTGGGCTCCCTCCTCCGTCACGCCGGAGTATCAACCCGTCGGAGGCGTCTACCGCCCGAGACGCCCGACCGCTACGCCGCTCTACCCCGTGGTCCAGTATCACCTGGAAACATTCCTCGCGTTCGCCGCGGAGGCGGATCCGATGGGGTGGGGCGTGCCCGCCTGGGTCGAGGAGGATTTCCGTCGCTACCTCACGTGCGGGGTTCTGGCCCACGGGTTCGCCCGCGTGCGGTGCGGCGACTGCGGCCAGGAACGGCTTCTTGCGTTCTCCTGCAAGGGCGTGGGGTGTGCCCGTCGTGCAACGGCCGGCGGATGGCCGAGGTCGCGGCCCACCTGACGGACCAACTGCTTCCGCACCTTCCGGTCCGGCAGTGGGTGCTCTCGCTCCCCAAGCGGCTGCGCCCATTCCTGCACAGGCGCCCCGAACAGGGTGCGGCTCCAGAACCCCGAATTCCGGGCCCCGTCGATATTCCGGGGACATCGGGAGCGTCCGGCAGGGCTCGCACCCTTGCATTAATGGTATGTCATACCATATTTGCTAGGATGATCAGCCGCCGACTCTCTGCCCCGGTGCGACGCCGTCTCTCGGAGTTCCCCGCCGTGGCGATCCTCGGTCCCCGCCAGGTGGGGAAGACCACCCTCGCCCGCTCGCTGAGCCTCGAGCTCGGTGACGCGGCGGTGCCGGATTACCTCGACCTCGAGAGGCCTGCGGATCTCGCCAAGCTGGAGGACGCCGCCGGGTATCTGGAGTCTCGCGCGGACCGGCTGGTCATCCTCGATGAGGTTCAACGGGCGCCGGGGCTGTTTCGCACGCTCCGGGGGGTCATCGACGAGCGGAGACTCTCCGGGAGATCCAGCGGGCACTTTCTACTGCTGGGTTCGGCGTCGATCGATCTGCTCAAACAATCCGGCGAGAGCCTCGCCGGACGCATCGCGTACCTTGAGCTCGGACCGTTCGACGTCCTGGAGGTCGACCCTGGCCGGGAGGCTGAGCTCTGGGTCAGGGGTGGCTTCCCCCCCAGCTTTCTGGCGAGCTCGGACGAGGCCAGCGTGGCGTGGAGGGGGAGCTTCATCGCGACCTATCTGGAGCGCGATATCCCGCAGCTCGGTCCGCGGATACCGGCGGAGACGCTTCGCCGCTTCTGGACCATGCTCGCTCATCGTCAGGGAGCGCCGCTGAACGCGGCCGAGCTCGCGCGGGGCTTGGCGGTCGACGGGAAAACCGTAGCGCGTTACCTCGATCTCCTGGTGGACCTCCTGCTCGTGCGGCGGCTGGAGCCGCTACATGCCAACGTTGGAAAGCGGCTCGTCAAGTCTCCGAAGACGTACGTCCGTGACAGCGGCATGGTGCATGCCCTTCTCAGGCTCGATTCCCTCGACGATCTCCTCGGTCATCCGATCGTGGGGGGAAGCTGGGAGGGCCATGTCGTCGAAACGCTCCTTCGCCTGGCGCCTCAACGGACCCTCCCGAGCTTCTATCGTACCTCGGCCGGCGCCGAGATCGACCTGGTGTTGGACCTGCCCGGCCATCGCCGGTGGGCCGTGGAGATCAAGCGTGGCTCGGCGCCGCGGGTGGAACGGGGGTTCCGCAACGCCCTCGACGATCTGAAGCCCGATCGCGCGTTCTTGGTCCACTCCGGTGACGAGCGGTATCCGAAAGGTGGAGGAGTCGAGACGATCGGTTTGCGTGAAATGGCGGAAGAGTTGGCGGCCACCTCCATCTGACCGAAGCCGCCATCGCCGCCTCAGGAGGCCCCCTCCGGGAGACGATCTTTCGACACGCTCCAGCCGGAAGAGGTGCGCAGGGCCCCTCCAGCCATGGCAGGGCACAGGGCACTCCCGGTGGGTTGGGGATGGCCGTCCGCGCCCCACCTCCTTCGCCGACCGCCCGCCGTTGGGTCTCCTCGGCCGTCGCGCCTGTACGATATCCTGGAGTACCTCGCTTCCGGGATGACCGAGGATCAGATCCTGGCCGATTTCCCGGATCTGGAGCCCGAAGACATTCGGGCGGCCCTCGCCTTCGCCGCCTAGCGTGAGCGATGGCTCGTTTCGATCCCCCCCGAGTGAAGCTTCTCTTCGATGAGAACCTCTCTCCGCGTCTCGTCGGAAGCCTATCGGACATGTTTCCAGGATCGGTCCACGTACGGGACGTCGGACTCGCGCGAGCAGCCGACGCCGCGCTCTGGGATTACGCCCGGGATCACGACCTCACCATCGTCTCCAAGGACTCGGACTTCCACCAGGTGAGCTTCCTGCGCGGCCCGCCGCCCAAGGTCGTTTGGATTCGCAGGGGAAATTGCTCCACCAAGGCGATCGAGGCACCGCTGTGGTCGCGAAGAGCAGAGATTCTGGAGTTCGAGGCCGAGGAGGACGCCTCTTTCCTGGCGCTGTCGTAGGGCCCCTATGATGCCTGGCCCTCCCCATTTTCGGTGACGCCTCCGCTCCCGCCCCCATCCCGGCGCGGCGCGGGCCATGAGTACGCGCTTTGCCACAGCGCCGGGCGCTGCAGTTCATCACCAGCCCCGGGGGAGCAAAACGATGAGCTGGGACGAGTATCACCAGAACGAGCAGCGCCAGCGCCGCGATCAGGAACGGCAGCAGCGCGAAAAGAGCCCGCGCGATCAGCAGCAGCGGCAGCACGAAGACTACATGAAGCAGCAGGACGATCACTATGATCGACGGCAGAGAGAGGACAAGAAGGGGGATTCGCAGCAGCGCGGAGGTGCGCCCCTCGTCGTGTGGTACTTCGGTGCGATCGGCGCGCTGTTCGGCGGCTTGAACCCACCCCTGAATTGGGACTGGTTCTTCGGGGGCACCCTCGGGTTCCTCGTGGGCGGGTTTCTCGGCGGTTACCTGCGGCAGTTCAGATGGGGGCGCGCCCTATTGTGGATCGTCGGGCTCGGCTTCGCCGGGCTGATCGCGTTCGGGATCTACCAGGCGTCGTAGCGTACACGTCACACTTCGGCCGTACCTCGGCCAGGGAGAGCCCCTCCCCGAGCCGGACCTCGAGCAGTCCCCGCCGGGCCACTGGGACGCCTGATTCCTTCGCCCGCAACGTCCGCTCCGCGCTCCTCCTCCCCCGCCCCTCCCGCCATCCTCCCGGCCCATCCCCACATAGGGATTCCGGAGCCCTTCTCCCGGCTCCGTGCGCCGCTCTCCCCTCGCTCGGCCGGCCATCAGGGCCTCCATTCAAGAATTCCTTGCTCCCTCAAAACCCGCCCCCTACCTTGCTGTTCGCGCTCCGAGGGCCTTTGAAATCCCTAGCCCTCCTTCATGATCCCGGCCATCCTGGAGGAGCTCCGGTGGCCCACCGGGGGCGCTCGCTCAAATCACTCGCGATCGTCGCACGAATCCGGCCGACCGCATGCCGAAACAGGATGAATGATCAGGAGGAGGAGTTGAGCACAGAGCGAAAAATCGTCGGGATCTCGCTTCTGAGAAATGAGGAGTACTTCGCGTTCTGGTCCATTGCGAACGCGGTGGACTTCTGCGACGAGTTCCTGGTGGTGGACAATCAGTCGGACGACCGGACGGGAGAGAAGCTGGAGGCGCTCCGAGCCCTCCACCCCCGGATCACGATCCACAAGTCCGAGGACCCGAATACGAGTCACCGGTACATCCAAGACTACGCGGGGGAGGACGTCTGGATCTTCGGGGTCGACGGAGACGAGATTTACGATCCCGAAGGGCTGGCCCGGCTGCGTCTTCGCATCCTGTCCGGTGAGTTCGATGCCCACTGGTGCCTGGCCGGATATATGCTCCATGCGGTGCGCATGGACCTCGAGGCCGGCCAGGCCTCCGGATACATCAGTCCCCACACGCCCCGGGGAACGAAGCTCTACAACTTCGGCCTCCTCGAGTCCTGGGTGCAGCCGGACCGGGAGCGGCTCCACGGACACTCGATGAAGTTCCGGCCGGGCCACTCGAAGAAGGACGTCTTCGACCTCTTCGCGGAGGCCCCGTGGGAGGCGTGCGACATGCGGTGCGTCCATCTCTGCTTCTTTCCCCGCAGCTCGGCGGACACCGTAGCTCCAGTCCACCGCAAGAATCCGTTCGAGTTGAGGGCCCGGGGGGTGCGGAAGCTTCACAACTATGTGAAAAGCTTCCTCGCGACCCCCTTCTCCAGTGAGGCCGGGTACAAGACGCGCCGGTACCGCCGGGGAGAGATCGTGACCCGAGACATTACGGCCTTCGGGCAACCGGATCGGTGGGCCCCCTTCGACCCCCAGGCGAACGAGGCCGAACGCGTCCTCTCGATCCCGAGGGGCTGAGCCTCCCAGCGTCCGGGCCACCGCGAGAGGTTCGACCGGGGCGCCCGCTCCGTGATCGCAACCGTTGCATTTCGTGGGCCGGACCCGAAATCGAGGCGCAATCGCTCCGACGACCGTAGAATGCCTCTGGTGGGGGCCGGACAAACGTGCCGGATTCTCGAAGGCCCCCCCACACGCTTTTCCACGTCCAAAGGAGAAGTCGTCATGAACCGCCCCGCACTCCTCCTGCTCCTCGCGATCGCTCCGATGACCCTTCTGGCCCAGGAGCCTCGCCAGACCGAACGGCTCGAAGGCATACGCGAGCAACTTCCCGGTGTTTACGCGCTCACCAATGCCCGAGTGGTCATGGGCCCAGGGCGGATCTTGGAGGATGCCACCCTCGTGATCCGAGACGGCGTGCTCGAAGCCATCGGGGCCGACGTGACGCTCCCGCCGGACGCTCACGTGCGCGACCAGGCGGGGCTCACTCTCTATCCGGGGTTCATTGACGCGCACTCAGACCTGGGACTCGAGGAAATCCGGGTGGATACGGCTCGGGGTCCGGTGCACTGGAATCCGCAGGTGCGCCCCTTCATTGACGCGGCCGAGGAGTTCCTCGTCAGCGAGGATCGGACGGCGGAATTCCGGGGCCAGGGCGTCACCGTGGTTCACGCGGTGCCTCCGCTCGGCATCTTCCGCGGGCAGTCAGCGCTCGTGAGCCTCGGGGAGGACCCGTACCGGGACCGGATCCTCCGGTCGGGCATCAGTCAGTCGGTCTCCTTCGCGCGGGACACCGACATCGCCGCCAGCTATCCCAATTCCTCCATGGGCGCCATCGCCCTGATTCGACAGACACTCCTGGACGCTGCCTGGTACGGCGAGGCCCAGACGATCTACGAGCGGAATCCGGTGGGGCTCCGCCGCCCGGAGACGAATCCGGCCCTGGCATCACTGGGCACCGCCGTCCGGGGCGAGCAACCGCTCCTCTTCGAAGTCCGGTCCGAGGAGGAATACCTGCGGACCCAGGCCCTCTTTCGCGAGTTCCCTCAGATCCGACCCTGGATCCGCGGAAGCGGACAGGAATATCGAATCCTGGATGTCCTCGATGCCGGTCTCCCGCTGATCCTCCCGCTGAACTTTCCGGACACGCCCGAGGTCGAGAGCCCGGAGGACGCGCTCGATGTGACGCTCTCGACCCTTCGCCACTGGCACCTCGCCCCCGAGAATCCAGGACGCCTGGCCGCGGCGGGGATCGAGTTCGCACTCACGTTGGCCGGCCTGGACGATGCGGCCGACTTCTTGCCGAACCTCCGCCGAGCCGTCGAACGCGGACTCCCGACGGATATCGCCGTCGCGGCGCTCACGGTAAACCCGGCCCGCATGCTCGGCATCGAACGGACACACGGGACCCTCGACGTGGGAAAAGTGGCGAACATCGTGGCCGTGGACGGCGACCTGTTCGACGACGAAGCCGAGATCCGGGACGTGTGGGTTGACGGCCGCCGATACGAGATCTCCACGCCCCCGCGTGTGGATCCTCGGGGAGAGTGGCTGGTCGCCTGGAACGGCGGCGGCGTTCCTAATGGACGTTTGAGCCTCGAGGGGTCCCTCGAGCGACTCACGGGGAGTTTCACCGTGAACGGGGAGGAAGAAGACCTTGAGTCGGCCAGCATACAGGACGAGGAAGGGCGGCTCCGCTTCAGCGTACCGGGCGAGATCCTCGCGGTGGACGGGCTCGTTCGCTTCTCCGGATCCATCGAAGGCGACGTCGTTTATGGCTGGAGCGAGTTTCCCGATGGCACGGCGCCGGGCTGGCGCGCCGAGCGGGTCGCGGGGCCCGGTCCGGACGCCGGGGCACCGTCCGTTGCGACGGCCTCCAGTCCCTCCGGGCCCGGTGGAGGAGCGGCGGACGAGGCGGCGAGTGACGATGAAGCCGATGACGGGAGCGCGGCGCCCCCGGCGCAGGCCCTTCTCCGCCTCGCCGACATCCGTCCAGCAATGGAGTTCGGGCGGGAGACCCTTCCCGAGCAGCCCCAGAGCGTGCTCGTCCGGAACGCGACGATCTGGACCATGGGCCCGAGCGGACTCATGGAGAACGCGGATCTCCTCGTTACGAGCGGACGCATCTCGCAGGTAGGTCAGGGCCTCCAGGCCCCGACCGGTGCGGTGGTCATTGACGCCGCGGGGCGGCACGTCACCCCCGGGCTCATCGATCCCCACCTCCATTCCGGGATCTCGTCGGTGAATGAGTCCGGGTCGAACATCGTTCCGGAGGTCCGCGTCGGAGACGTGCTCACCCACAACAACATCTGGATGTACCGGCAACTCGCGGGTGGACTCACACTGGCGCACCTGAAACACGGCTCGGCCAATCCCATCGGCGGAGAGAACGTCATCGTGAAGATGCGGTGGGGCGCCCTTCCCGATGAGCTGCGGTTCGTCGGCGCGCCCCGCACGGTGAAGTTCGCGTTGGGCGAAAACCCCGTATCTGAAACGCGGTATCCCGGCACCCGAATGGGCGTGGAAGAGATCATCCGAGACAACTTCAATGCCGCCCGCGAGTATCGCGAAATCTGGCGGGAGTGGGAGGCCGGAAACGGCGAGGGCATTCCCCCGCGCCGGGACCTCCGGATGGATGCGCTGGTGGACATTCTCGAGGAGCGGCTGCTCATCTCCGCGCACGGTTACCGCCAAGACGAATTCCTGATGCTCGTGCGCCTGGCCCAGGAGTTCGACTTCAACGTCCTGACGCTCCAACATGGCGTGGAGGCCTACAAGATCGCGCCCGAGCTGGCTGAGGCGGGGGTGGCGGCCATCGTGTGGAGCGACTGGTCGTCGTTCAAGATCGAGGCGTACGACGGGATGACCTACAACGCTCGCCTGCTGACCGAGGCCGGGGTGCTCACTTCCCTGCATTCGGACGACTCCCAGGTCTCGAGCCGTATGAACTGGGAAGCCGGAAAGATGGTCCGAGCCGGGATGACCGAGGAGGATGCCCTCGCGCTGGTCACGATCAACCCTGCGCGCATCCTCCGCATTGACGACCGGGTAGGCTCACTCGAAGTCGGGAAGGACGCGGACTTCGTGATCTGGAGCGGGAATCCGCTCTCTCAGTTCACACGGGCCGAACAAACGTGGGTGGATGGGCGGCGCTACTTCGATCTCACCGAGGACCGGGAGCTTCGCCGTCAGGTCGAGTGGGAGCGCGCGCAGCTCATCCAGCTTGCCCTCGACAACGACTGAGCCACCGACCGCCAGGAGATTTTCGATGAGATACGCATTCGCATGGGTCGGGGGCACGCTCGTTCGATCGGTCCTCCCCGTTATGGCCGTGGCCTCGTTCCTAATGGTTCCTCAGGCGGACGCCCAGGTCCCCGCCGCACCGCAGAGCCGCGCCGTCGCGCTCACGGGCGGAACGGTGCACCCGGTGAGCGGCCCCGATATCTCGAACGGAACCGTCCTCTTCGTGGACGGCGTCATCACCGCCGTCGGGACGAACGTTTCGATCCCGCCCGACGCGGAGCGGGTGGACGTCACCGGCAGGCACGTCTATCCGGGGTTGATAGACGGATTTAGCCAGGTCGGCCTCTACGAGATCGGATCCATAGACCTCACGATCGACACGAACGAGTTCGGCGCCTTCAATCCCAATGCCCGCGTCGAAGTGGCCGTGAACCCGGAGAGCCGGCATATCGGAACCACGCGCTCGAACGGCGTCCTCGTCTCCATCACGACTCCGGGCGGGGGACTCGTCTCCGGACTTTCGGCCGCGCTCGCCCTGGACGGTTGGAGCTGGGAGGCGATGACGATGCGGAGCCGGCTGGCGCTGAACGTCAACTGGCCGAATCCGAACGACGCGGACGCATACGCCGCCCAGATTCGGGAGCTCCGGCGCCTCTTCCAGACCGCGCGCGAGTATCGGGACGTGCGGAGTGGCGGCGGCTCCCTCCCGCTCGATCTGCGGTGGGAGGCCATGCTTCCGGCGCTGGCGGGGGACGTCCCCGTGGTCGTATCGGCGAGCGAGCTCCGTCAGATTCAGGACGCGATCACCTGGGCCGAGGAGGAGGGGATCCGCCTCGTTCTCCGCGGCGGAACGGACGCCCCCTATGTCGCCGACCATTTGGTGGCGAAGGGAATTCCAGTGCTCCTCACGTCAACTATGGCCGCACCGGGCCGCGCGTGGGAGCCGTACGACCACGCATACGCGCTCGCCGGCCGACTGGCGGATCTGGGAGTGCGATTCGCGATCACCGGAGGACCGAGTGCCCCCTACGCAAACCGCCTGCCGTACGAGGCGGGGGTCGCCGTCGCGTTCGGACTTCCTGAGGAGGAAGCGGTCCGCGCGGTCACGCTGTACCCGGCTCAGATCTTCGGGATCGACGATCTGGTGGGATCCATCGAAATCGGGAAGGACGCAACGCTGATCGTCACGACCGGACACCCGCTCGACACGCGATCCCGCGTGGAGGACGCCTACATTCGGGGAGGGCGGATCGACCTGAACGATATCCACCGGCAGCTATACGAGAAATACTCCGAAAAAGTGAGGCAGAGCCGACTTCCCGAAACGTCCGGGAACTGAGGGTGAGAGGCATCGTCGGGCGCCACATCGGGACACCCGACGATCAAATCCGACGACGACTGAATCCGCGAGGAATCCATGATCTCTAGACGCGAATGGCTCCGAATCACGGCCGGGGCCGGTGCGGCGCTCACCCTTGGACGATACGGTTCCGGCCTGCGCGAAGCGCTGGCCGCACAGATCGGGTCACAGGGGATGATCCTGAAGCCGATCCCCTCCAGCGGCGTGCAGATCCCCGTGATCGGCCTCGGAGGCCGGTGGATCTCGGCCAACGCGAGCTCGGAGGAGCTGGCCGGCCACCGCGCGGTTCTGCACGCCCTGGCAAACGGGGCCGAGGGGGCCGGCAGGGTATTCGATACGGCGGCGGGATATGGAGGGGGCGGGTCCGAAGAATACGCGGGAGAGTGGGCAAGCCAAGACGGATTCGCGGACAATATCTTCTGGGCGACGAAGGTCAACGTCGACCAGGGGGGATCGGCCGATCCCGCCGCGGTCCGGGATCAGATCGAGCGGTCATTCGCTCGCCTGCGGGTGCCTGTGATCGACCTCAACCAGGTCCACAACATGGGCGATCCGCCCACGCAGCTCGGCATCCTGCAGGAATACAAGGCGGCCGGCCGGATCAGCCATATCGGCATGACAACCACCAGCGAGAATCAATACCCGGCGCTCGCTCAGGTCATGCGAGACTACCCGATTGATTGTATCGGCATCGACTACGCGATCGACAACCGAGTCGCAGAGGAGACGATCTTCCCTCTGGCGCAGGACGAAGGGATCGCGGTCATGGTGTACCTCCCTTTCGGGAGAAGTCGGATGTGGGCGCGAATCGGTGACAGACCGCTCCCGGAGTGGGCCGCCGAGTTCGATGCCACGACCTGGGCGCAGTTCATGTTGAAGTTCGTGGTGGCCCACCCGGCCGTCACCGTGGCGGTGCCCGGAACCGGGGACCCCGAGCACATGGTGGACAATTTGGGTGGAGGCAGAGGGCGGCTTCCTACCCAGGAACACCTGCGCCGCATGGTGGAGCTTGTGGACGCGCTCCCGCAGGGCTGAGGCGAGGGTTGGGCATTTCCCTGGAATCGCCATTCAAGCCCGCAGATCCCGGGATCAGCTGCGCGATGCCTGGTAGATGCTCTCGATAGCGGCGTCGAGGGTCGCGTTGAACTCGTCGTCGCTCTGACCGGCGGAGAGGCCCTCGACGAGCGCCCGGGAAAAACTCGCCACCATTCCTCGGTTCCGGCTCAGCCGTTCGTTGGCCTCCGCGCGCGAGTAACCCCCAGACAGCGCCACGACCTTCAACACGTTCGAGTGCTCGATGCACTCGCGGTAGAGGTTGTCCTCCTCGGGGAGCGTGAGCTTCAGCATCACGTGCTCGCTCCCGCCAAGCGATTCAAGCCCCTTCAAAATCTCCGCCTTCAGCAGGGCTTCGGCCTTGGCTTTTTCAGGGCTCTTGATCTCCACCTCGGGCTCCAGGATCGGAACGAGACCGGCGGCGAGAATTTGCGCGCCAACTTCAAGCTGCTGGCGGACGATGGCCGCAATCCCCGTCGGATTTGCCAGCTTGATCACAGAGCGCATCTTCGTGCCGAACACATTCTTCGACTTCGCCCGCCCGAGTAGCGCGTCGAGGCCTGGGATGTCCTTCATGAGCTGCACTCCATCTTTTTCCTCGGCGAGTCCCTTGTCTACTTTGAGAAAAGGGACGACTCCCTTCACTTCCCAGAGGTAGTCCCCGGTCGGCCGGCCTTCGATGTCCCGATCCATCGTGTCCTCGAAGAGAATCGCGCCGATCAGGCGTTCTCCCGAGAAGGCCGGGCTCGTAATGATCCGAGCCCGCATTGCATGTACCAGGTCGAACATTTCCTTGTCGTTCGACCAGGCACCCTCCTCGATCCCATAACTCCGGAGGGCCTTCGGCGTGCTCCCCCCGCTCTGATCCAACGCCGCGATGAACCCGCGTTCGGTCCGGATCTTTTCGGTCTGGACTTCGATTCGATTCAAGGGTGCCTCCCTTCCGGGATAGGATTCGTTGGGTGTCCGCCGGGACCGGTTCTCAGGGCTGGCCGTCAGGCCCGTCGCCGGGGCTCCTCCATGGGGCGCGGCGATGACTCTGGAGCTGATGTCCAAATTCTAAGAACTGAGCGGACGGTCGTCCAATGTGGATCGAAGCTCCGGTCACACGAGATCGTCGTACACAGCCCGACAGTTCGCCACGCCCGCCTCGCAAGCCCTTGGAAGACCACGAAGGATGCCGAAGTTGGGGGGCGCCTCCCAGGGTGGGGGTCCGATGGCCTCGAGCGCCGCAACCGTGCCGTCGTCCCCGTGGATGGTGACCCACTGCGCGATCCCGCCCACGGCCACGAGCCCCTCTTCCTGGACCCATTGGCCGGGCGACGCGCATTCTGAGAATGCCGATGGTGCGCCCTAGGCATCACCCGGCGAAGGGTGGAGCCCGAATGACGCGATCGCTACCGTCACCCCCGCGACACCCCGCATTCCGGTCATTCGGATCTCCCCGCTGGGGTGTCCCCAGCCGCTCTTCCAGTCACCCGAGTTTTCTCAAGGTAACGGACATCGCCGGATCGCCTGCGCCCACTCCCGCCCGGAATCCGGCGTGCGACTACGTCACTGTGGGGTCACCGCTAAGTCAAGTGGCGTACGCTCCCGCGCTCGACGGAGAGCCATCTTGATGGGACCACAACGCGGAGGAGTTTCAGACTCGCCGAATCCCTGACGAGAGCTACCGCGAAGAAGTCGGACGCCCCGTGATACAGCGAGGGAGAAAGATGACAAGCCCCAGAATTGGACCCGAGAGAGCAGTTGGCTGGTGCGTCCAAGAAGTGAGGGTCTCCAACACGCGACGTCCAAACCCGTCCGATGCACGCATTCTGTTACTAACGCTTCTCATGCCCGGTCTCCTTGTCGGACAGACTCCGCTGGAGGAAACCGGACAATCCCCGAAGCGATTCTCGCTGAGCGCGAGTCTGGGTTGGGCCTCTAGCGGCCTGGCGGCCGGACTGGCCGAGGAGATGGATCGCGCTGGATTTGGTGACTCGACACCAGGAGGTTGCATCGAATTCCTCGGCTTCGTCTTGGGGTGCCCTGGTCCGACGCTTCACCCGTGGGAGGAGAGTGGCGGGCCAACTCTTGAAATTTCGGGTCGGTTCTCCGTCGCAAGGCCGTTTGCGTTGGGCGCGGGTTATGGGCGGACCTCGCTTGGGGGTGCTCACGGCTACCGGGGAGGCGAGTCTCCAGAACATACCAGCGGTTACTGGATCGCCAGAACGGGATGGGTCTCGGCATTCTGGAAACCGCTGCGCTCTTTTCGCGTGGGGGGCGGCCCCGCTCTCATGCGGCTGGCGAACACGTCGGCGCGCTCCGCCGAAACGGCCAGCGCCACCGGGGTCGGGATCGTGGGGGAGATCGGCCTCGAGTGGCCCCTGGAAGGTACATGGTTCTTCGATCTTGCGGTGCGAGGCTACGCAGTCCCGGCCATCGAAGCGGCTCACGGGTCCTCGCCATCCACGATGCTGCGCATCCGTCCCACACACAGCGTGCTGGTGATGGGATTGGGAGTGCGTCCGTAGTGAGGGCCCCTATGGCCCCCGCAAGACTGGATAAAATGACGCGCCCTCTAGCGCGGACGCGAAAAAGCCCCAGTTCGCGAGTCCATCGTCGGAGCGGGGTTCGAGGAGGGAAAAGATCAGCCGCCCCAGCGGTTGTGCGACGAGGACCTCGACGACCTCCATCGTAACCTCTGCCCCGGCAGGCTCCCAGGCACCGCTCAGCGTCTGCTCGACCCGCCCCTCGAAGGTGCCCGCAGCAGAGGCCACGGCTTCGAGCCGGAATCGCTCGAGGGAGCCCGGCATACCGAGAGCACCGGATGCGACGGGACTCATGCGTACCCCATGGGCCTCCAACGTGCGAAGGACCTCGGTCATTTCCGCGGGAATGTAATATGCTCCCGGAACCACCTCCGTCGCGGTCGCCTGAAAGGTCCCGAATTCCCACATGCGTTCGGAACGGACCTCGTCGGTCCGTCGGAGCATCCTCGCGCCCGAATAGGGATTCACTTCCTCGGTCACACTCCCGAGTAGAATCTCCACAGGCGCTTCCGATCGCTCCACTGCGGCCCGGACCGCGAGGCGTTCCCCCACGACGGACTGCGCATCCATCCGTGCCGTGAGCTCACGGATCTCCGTGGCATGTTCGGAGGCGAAGCGGAGGGTCTCGGCGACGAAGTGGCGGGTCGCCGTCATTCTGTCCTCGAAGGTCGCGTACGAGTACGCTTCGCTGAGAAGCCCGATCCGGTTGCGAAGCCCGAGGTAGTTGTTGTTGAAGCGCGGCCGGTGATCGAAGGTCGCCCATCCGCGATCCTCACCCTGGCCCTGAAGGTTGCCGTAATAGTAGAAGTGCCACCCGGTTTCCTCCCTCACCCGGGCCGTCATCTCGGGAAAGATTCGTTCCCGCGCGATCGCCACGATCTCCGGATGGGTGTTCGGATGGAGAGGTGGCGAGAATGTGAGATGGTAGCCGTGCTCGGTCCCGTTCGTCGTGTGGAGATCGGCTGCGACATGCGGGTCGTATTCCGTCAGGAGCCGGGCGAACGACCGACCCTCGGGGGAATCCAGCTTCATGTGATCGCGGTTGATGTTGAGCCCCTGCGCGTTCGCACGGGTCCCCGTCCCTCCGATCGGACCGTGTTGGGCACCGCGATTCGTCAGATTGATCCGTTCGTTCCCGTCGGCGTTCAGGATCGGCGCCACGAGGAGCACGAGTGAATCGAGGAGGGCGCCGTGTCGCCCTTCGGAGATCTCGCGCAGAAGGATCAGGAGGATCTCCTTCCCCTCGACTTCGCCCGCATGGATGTTCCCCTGGAGGTAGACGACCGTTTTCCCGGCTGAACGCACGGACTCCGGGGAGGCGTCCGCGACGCGGCCGACCACGGCCAGCGGGAGGGACCGCCCCTCGAGGGAGTAACCGAAGGAGGTCAGGTGGATGAGAGGAGACGCGTCGGTGACCGCTCGCATGAAGGCGACCACCTCCTCGTACCGCGTGGTCTCCCGGTGGTCGGTCCGCTCGGGAGCCGTGAGAAGCGACACCGGAACCTCCTGGGCGGAAAGCGGGGCCGGGCCGAACCCTGCCAGCACGAGCGCCGCTGACACCGCGAGGGCGCGCGCAAGCGACGGGACCGGCCCGCGCCACACGGTCACCAGACCTCCTCCTGGATGCACCACGGCTCCAGGAGCCCGAGCCAATCCATCGCCGGCTCGCCGATCGGTGCTCCGGGCGGCGCCGCGGGAACTGCGACGAGGTCGCTCACCGGAGCCTCGCCGGAAAGGAACCGACCGATGTCATGGACGAGAAGCCCATAGTGTGCCCGATCGGCGTCCGCGGCCGCGTCCGCCATGAGGACGAGTGCCTCCGACCGTTCCTCGAGGCGGAGGAGCGCCTCGGCACGGACCTGCGGCATCGAGGCCCCGTCCGCGAGGCGCATCAGCCGCCCCATCACAACCCGCTCGACAGCGCGCTTGATCTCCGCTTCATAGGGATTCGCGGGCCTCGCCCCGAAGGTGGCCTCGATCAACTCGTCGATCACCTCGAGAAGGTTCGGGAGGGAGGGGTCCACCGCGTGCTGTTGGACCAGGCGAGCCGCGCGGCTCGCATCGAGGACGTTCGCCACGACGTGATCGGCCGCCACGACCGCCGGCGTCACGAGGTCGAACATTCCACCGGTATACCGGGGGAAGAGCTCGCGGGTCGATCCGTATCCGGCGGGGCGAGGAGGAAGGGATCGGACGACGGCGTCCGGCAGCGCCAGGGCCGAAGGCGCGAGCGCCGCGGCCAGCGATCGAAGCGCCCTTCGCTGGGCGTCGCCCGTCGGACGTCGGAACGGCTCCCGCCCGTCGCCTCGGATGGCGTAGATGTAGTCCACCCCGCCCAGGACGGAAGCGGTCGCTTCGACCTGGTAGCGGTGATGCAGGTAGAGGGGAACGAGAACTTCTTCCATCGTCGCCATCGGCATCCCTACCCGGATCGCCGTCTCACCAAAGCGGGACAGCGCGACCCGCCGGACCTCCATCATCCGATCCAGCTCGGCTGCCGCATCCGTGCCGTTCGACCACTGATCCGCCCGCGGGTGTGTGGCGATGTCCTGGTTCGTCATATACCGGACGTCTTCCTCCCAGGCTTCATCGAGAATGCGCTGAAGCTCTCGCGCCTCGTCGGCCCCTTCGGGGAAGTCCCGGTATCCGTATTCGATCGCCACACGGTCCCACTCGCCAATGCCGTCGTCGTAGACTTCCGAATAGTCGAGCTCACCCCCCTCATCGAGGGTGACCCAGGGGTGCGGGTAATCCAACACCGAGATCCGTCCCGCTTCGCTGTCGTAATAGTTGTGCCCCAGGCCCAGGGTGTGGCCGATCTCGTGGGCGGAGAGTTGCCGAATCCGGGCGAGCGCCCACTCCGAGAGCTCCGTCGGTGTCTCGTCCCCGTTTTCGTAGGGCGCCAGCAGCCCCTCCGCGATCATGTAGTCCTGACGGACCCGGAGCGATCCGAGGGTCACGACCCCCTTCAGGATCTCTCCCGTGCGAGGATCGGAAACCGACGCCCCGGTGCTCCAGCCACGCGTCGAGCGGTGAACCCAGTTAATGACGTTGTACCGAATGTCGTGCGAGCTGATGCTGTCAGGACGAAGCTCCACCTGGAATGCGTTTTCGTACCCGGCCGCTTCGAAGGCCTGATTCCACCATCTGGCGCCGTCCAGAAGGGCGGACCGGATCGGCTCCGGCACGCCCGGATCCAGGTAATACACGATCGGCTCGACGGCCTCCCCCATCGCCTCGTTGGGATTTCGCTTTTCAAGGCGATGCCTACGAATGAAGCGCTGCACGATCGGCTCCTCGATCGGCGTCGAATAGTCCCGGTAGCTCATCGCCCCGTAACCCGAACGGGGATCGAAGGCGCGCGGCTCATAACCTTCGCCGGGGAGCTGCACGAACGAGTGATGAAGCCTGAGGCTCGCCGCCTCCGCGGACGCGGACACACTTCCGACGCCTTCGATTCCTCCCCCTCCCCCGCCTCCACCACCCGGCTGCCGGACGAAAGTCAGCTCGACTTCGAGCTCGGTGTTCTCCGGAAAATTCATGGTCATGGGGCGATAGACGGAGCTCCGGCCGACATCGAGCCGGTAGGTGCCGGGGGTGAGGGACGAACCGAAGTCCACGGCGTCGCGAAGAAGGAAGTCCGTGAGGTCCACGAGGACTCGCCCGTCGCTTTCGGCGGCAGCGGTGAAGCTCCAGAGCACCGAGCGCGCGAAGGCGTCCCGCACCGCGGCCACCTCCGAGGGGTTCGTCGAGCTCGCGCGAAAGGCATAATTCGGCTGAACCATGAGGATCCTACGCCCCTGGCGCTCGAACTCGACGATGCGGGAGCCCTCCAGCGCTCCACGGTCGAGGCCGATGTCGTTGGAGCCGAGCCCGGCGCCGATTCCATTGATGTGGAGGAGCTCCGTGTCGAACCGGTCGATCTCCATCCAGAGCTGTCCGAGGGTCGGATCCCAGTAAAGAGGAAGGAAGCCGTCCATCCGCTCCATCCCCTCCGTCTTTTCCGCGATCGTCGGGAGCGGCGTGGCCTGACGCGCGGCACCCTTGGAAGGGAGAATCGCGAGACCAATCAGAGCCAAAACAAGGGCGAGTCCACGGTGGCTTTTCATGCTCGAGCTCCTTCGGGTGCGGGCAAAAAGCGGCGGAGCGAGGGAATGCGATCGAGGGACTGTAGATCGCCCACTCTCCAAGAAGCAAGACTGAAGTAGCTGCGGAACCTCCAGCAAGTAGTTGCGATGGCACTCGCGGTGAAGTAGAGTCGCCCCATGCCCCGCCACCGACCCGAACGCCGAATTCCCCTTGCCGCCTCGACTCTTGTCGCCCTGAGCGTCTTCGCGACCTGTGTCGAAGGGCAAGAGCCCGGCCGCGCCGAGCTCAGCGGACCCATCACTGGGGGCCAGCGAGGCACGGCCTTCGGCGCGCTTGGCGGCGCGGCGCTCCCGGCAGGATACGCCGAGTCCGAGTGGTTCCTCTCCGGAATCGCATCGTCTTATGAAAAAGTCGGGACCTGGGGACTCGACGGCCGCTGGGACGCCGTTCCCGCCGGGACCGAGCCCTTCGCGATTCGACTTCTGATTCGGCGCCCCATCGAAGCGTCGGCCTTCAACGGCGTGGTCGTCGTCGAGTGGTTGAACGTCACGGCCCAGTCCGAGGGTGCGGCCGACTACTCGCAGATGGCCGAAGAGCTGGTTCGCGAGGGGTATGCCTGGGTCGGTGTGGGCGCGCAGTCGGTCGGCGTGAACGCCGCGGGAACCGGACTGAAGGCGTGGGATCCCGAGCGGTATGGGGCGCTCTCCCACCCCGGAGACCGCTTTTCATACGACATCTTTTCGCTGGCGGCCCGCGCACTCCGCGTCACGCCGGAAAGCGGTCATCCCCTCGCCGGACTCAGGGTGGGCCATCTCGTCGCCACGGGCCGGTCGCAATCGGCTTTTCGGCTGGTCACCTACGTGAACGCGATCCATCCGCGGGAGGGCCTCTTCGACGGGTACTTCATTCACAGCCGAGGGGCGAACGCCTCGGGGCTGACCGCAGAGGGAATGGGCGCTGACGCGGAGAGGCCGATTCCTCCGGGCGCACGCATCCGGACCGACCTCGACGTTCCCGTCTTCGACCTTCAGACCGAGGGGGATATGGTCGCCCTCCGGTCGCACCTCACTCGCCAGCCGCCCGGAGACCAATACCGCCGCTGGGAGATCGCGGGAGCGGCGCACGCCGAAGTCCCCCGATGGATCATCGAGGAGCCGCCTCCACTTTCGACCGGTCCGGGGTGCGCGCTTCCGGTCAACGCCGCTCCACACGACGCGATCGTGAAAGCCGGCCTTCGCGCCTTCTCGCGGTGGGTAACCGCGGGCCAGGTCCCGGCCCAGTCGCCGGAAATCGAGCTCGGGGATCCGAACGCCGAAGATCCGATCGTCCGCGACGAATACGGCAATGCTCTCGGCGGCATCCGTCTTCCCCACCTCGAAGCGCCGACGGCGACCCTCGACGGTCGCCGGAACTCGGTGGCGCCTCCCGCCCCCCCGGGCCAGAACTTCTGCTTTCTCTTTGGGGCGACAGAGGCATTCAGTGCCGACACGCTTCGGGAGATGTACCCGAACCGCGAAGCCTTTCTCACTCCGTACATCGCGGCCGTCGACGCCCTCGAGCGGGACGGCTACCTCCTCCCACCCGAGGCGGAGGCGGCGCGGCGGGCCGCCGTGGATTCGACCATCGGTCTTTAGTCTCGCGGTGTTGGGGCGGCGGCGAACGAGTAAGCGGGCGGGCACTTCCGTGCTCCAGCTCTCCCACTTCCCAGGATCAACCCATGCGCCAACGGCTTTCCTTCCTTCGCCGTCCTGTTTTTTGCCCTTCCTATGTCCGTGGGCCAGGCCCGCGCGCAGATGCCGGAGGCCGGGCAAGTCCGTGAGACGGTGACTCGTTTCTTCGACGCAATGCGTGCGGGCGACGGCGATGGCCTGGCATCTCTCTTCCACCCCGACGCGACGATGAAGTCGGTATCCGTGGTGGAAGGCCAGGCCCGCGTGAATCACGCAGAAGTGGCGCGATTTACGGACCAGGTGGGCGCCCCGCGCACCCAGCTTTGGGACGAGCGAATCTCCAATCTGGAGATGCGCGTGGATGGGCCGCTCGCCACCGCCTGGATGGACTATTCGTTTTACGCCGATGAGACCTTCGGTCACTGCGGAGTGAACGCCTTCGAGCTCCTCCGCTCCGAGGAGGGCTGGCTGGTGCTCGGCATCACCGACACGCGTCGGAACACCGGTTGCGCCGACGAAGCCGCACGATGAGTCGTGACCGCCGACGCCCTGATACTTAGTCCTTGACCTATGTATCGGGCGGCGGCATACTTAGGTGTATGCCTAAACACTCCGCCTCCCTCGACCGCGTCTTTCAGGCGCTCTCGAATCCCACGCGCCGCGCCGTCGTCCAGCGCCTGAGCGCCGGACCGGCCGCAGTCAGCGAACTCGCCCGCCCCTTCGACATGGCCCTCCCCTCCTTTCTCCAGCACCTGGAGGTACTCGAGGCGTGCGGGCTCGTGGGAAGTGAAAAGGCGGGGCGAATTCGTACGTACCGCCTCACGCCCTCCCCTCTCCGCACCGCCGAAGGTTGGATCGGCAAACAACGCGCGAAGTGGGAAGGACGACTCGACCAACTCGACGAATACCTCCACCACCTCAAGGAGCAGGAGCTCGACCCATGATTCAGATGACTTCAATACGGTGACGCGCTCCCCGGAGGGAGAGGCCTTCCCGAACGTCGGTTGTTTCCTCGACGTCGTGGAGAATCGCCGCCTCGCTTTCACCGACGCCCTGGAGTCCGGATTCCGCCCCGCGGCCAATCCCTTCTTCACGGCGATCGTGACTTTCGAACCCGAGGGCTCCGGCACCCGCTATGCCGCACGAGCCATTCACGGGAACGCCGAAAGCCGCAAGAAACACGAGGAGATAGGCTTCCACGAAGGATGGGGGACTGCGCTCGACCAGTTGGTGGCGCACGCGCGGACGCTCTGAGACGCGCGGCGGGGACATCGGCGCGCGCGGAAAACGTCGGCCTCCTCTGTCATGCTCGGGCAACGGCTCCGGACCCGGATCGGTCTAACCGGTTATGAAGGCAGCCACTGGGAGGACGCCGATGGACGCCGGGCCCAAGGAGCACCACAGATTCGGCGATGCCCCGGGATTCGTATCGCTCGGGCTTATCTTCGCGGTCGGCGTATTGCTGATCGGCTGCGAATCGTCCACCTCGGCCGAAAATAGCTCCCCATTCCCTCCCGGACCTGACGTCTCCGAACCCTTCCCCCTCGATCGAGGCGACGACGGCGCACACACTCCCGGAAGTTACAAGGGCCTTCCCCTTCGGCTCGTCACACGTGATGAGCCCTCTGTCACCCCCGTGGACGGCATCATCGGCGTGGTATGCATCGGCATGAGCAACGCGACCCAGGAGTGTCAGGCGTACAAGGCCCTTCTCGATACGGACTGGGCCGACGAGGTGAACCCCGCCGTGCGGGTCGTGGACTGCGCGCGCGGGGGGCACGCGATCGAGCGCTGGATAGATCCGGACTTCGACGAAGTCCTTTGGGAAGCGTGCCTCGAGGTGCGGCTTCCCGCGGCGGGCGTGCGACCCGACCAGGTGAGGGTCCTCTATCACAAAGCGGCGAACCAGTTTACGACCGGACCGGGCGGGGTGCCCCTCCCGACCTATCCCGATGCCGGAAGCGACTTCAACGCCTTTCACGAGCATCTGAGCGACTTCTCCGAGCGCGTGCCAGACTGGTTTCCCAGCGTCGTCGCAGTGTATACGGCCTCCCGAAGCTTTGGAGGATTCGCGGGGAATCCGGGGCGGGGCGAGCCTCTGAGCTACGAAGAGGGCCACGCCCTGAACCGCTGGCTGGCCGGCAATCCTCAGGTGGAAGGGGTGTGGTACGGCTGGGGACCCTATCTCTGGGCTCCTTCGTGCGTTTCGGGTGGATCTAATGCATCCGGGCTCTGCTACGACGAAGAGGACTACATCGAGGACGGCGTGCATCCGTCTGGACCGGGCCGAGCCAAGATCGCAGGGCTTATTCACGGCCGATTCCTTCGGGAGTCCTGGTACCGGAGGTAGTGGAGAGCCCCCTCGAGCTCGCCCTTCTTCATCCGACTTCGACCGCCGCTCACCAGATCGCCGGCGATGTTACGGAGCTCCCTCGCGGTGCGATCGTCGAGCGACAGTGCGTTCTCCCGTCTCGACTTCGTTTCCGGCGGCGATCCACTCCTTCATGCCACCTTCGTATGCGTACACCTCCATGTATCCCGCCTCGGCCAGTGCGTTGGCCGCGCGCGCGGATGCCTTGCACTCCGGCCCAGCGCAATAAACGACGACCGGCGTATCCTCATCGGGAACGACAGCTCTCGCCTGCGCCAGGAAGTCTGATCCGCCGATCGGGATGTTCTCGGTTCCCGGAATGTGCCCCCGCTCGAACTCTTTCGGCGCGAGTACGTTGAACACCCAGGTTTCGGACTTCTGGAGCATGTCCGCCAATTCGTCCGTCGTGACCTTTCGCATGGCCCTCGTGCTCCTTTGATTGGGGCGCGCGCGATGCAGGGACCTGCCCTGGCCGAACACGGCAGCGCTGGGCCCAAGTCAGGTCATCCCCCGCCCTCTCGCCTTTTCGCGGGAAGTCCGATCTTCCCGGTTACACTGGCGACCGTCCCTTCAAGGCCCGAGCGACGAAGGAAACGACGAGGAGAATGAGAAATATGTAGAACAGGAGCTGCGCTATTCCCGCGGCGGCCCCGGCGATGCCGGAAAAACCCAAGATCGCAGCCACGATCGCGAGAATAAAAAATGTCAATGCCCAGCCGGGCATGGATTCCTCCTTGTTGCGAAATGAAGTGATCCGCTACCCATGATATCCGGCTTGCGACATCGAAAAGAGGCAACCCCCGTGCCGCTGGGGTGCTCGAGGAAACCGATCGCGCCGAGAACTCCGACGTGGCGGGCCCGATGCTCGTTCCAAGGGGGAATTGCTCGCGCCTGGGACGGCCGCCGAGGACCCTCCCATTCCTGGAGGCCCTCGACCGTTTTTTCCCCGATCCCGCACTCGCCCCCGCTCCCTCTGCTTCCGTATCGGACTTCGGGTCCACCGACTACGCTGCTGCGAATGCGTCTGACCGGCCCTACCTTGCCGCCTTTCCCGCTTACAGGAACGACAAACACCTCGGGTCATGGCGCCAACATCGCGGGAAGGGACCCTCGCCACCCGAACACCGGTGGTCCGCCACGCGACTCGAGGAGCTGCAGTCTCGGGGCTCGGACCCGAAGACCTGCACAAGATGGGCGGGTGACTACGAGAGAAAGGAAAAATCTTGGACGGACTGGTCGCCCTGGAGCGAACGTAGCGGGACCACCGGTTACCCCCGATGCACGCGGGGAGCCTGACACGAACGGGTCACGGCGAAACACGTACGGGCCCCGGGCATCCACTCAACCTGGGAAGCCCGAGGCCCGTTCCGCGCAGTGGGGCCGCCGGGCAAGATCGTCCGGCGAGCCCCTCTCACCAGTAGGTGCGCCGACTAATCGTTCGCGGCGCCGTTCGTATCCGCTCCGTCCGCGGGATCCGGCTCCTCGCGGAAGTTGTTCGGGATCGGCTCGCCGACGACGATGTGCAGCTCGTCGAGGTTCCGGTAGCTCATGTACCCCTGTGACATTTCCGCCGAGGTCGGCAGTCCCCATCTCACGTTGGCCGTGGGATCGGGGTTGTAGGGATTGGTCTCCGAATTGTCCCACCAGAGGGTGAAGCGCAGCCGCGAGCCCGCAGGTGCGAGCACCGGTTCCCGGAACTCGTAGGTGTGCTGCCAGTTGAAGTCGTACTTCGGGACGTGCAGGAGCGTCTCCATCCTCCCATCCGGGTAGACGAGCTCATAAAGAGCCGCTTTCCCGCGCAGGTGCATGTGCGGCATAAAGCTCAGAATCTCGACATCCTCTTCGAACTCGTGGACCATCGAGGAGGAGTAGCTCTCCGCACCGGCCGGAATGTTGATTCCCCGCATCATCAGGTCCGCACCCGAGGTGACGTAGGTGATGACCTCGCCGGGCTCCTTGAAGGTGATCCCTGCCTGGATGTTCGTGCAGAGGGCGGTCCCGGGTCCCGGCGTCTTGTTGAAATGCATGTTGAACATGACCTGGCGGGGCCCCGCCCTGAAGAGCCGTCCTCGCCCGTTCTCCCAGATATGCGGCGACATCCCGGGAACCAGGCCGCCGACCGACGAGATGATGTGGTGCACGGCCGGGCCATTCCTGTACTCCACGGAATGGAGCCAGCGGTCCTCCGGAAGCATCTCCGCCGTGATCTGCACCGGGAGGTTCACGTAGATGTCCTGATCCTCGTCGCTCAGGCAATACGGCTCGGCGAACTCGAGGATCAGGTCGGGCTCCCCGAGGAACCATCCGCCCGCCCCCGCTTGCGCGCGCGTCAGAAACTCGGGCGGAGGAGGCGCATCCGCGGCATTCCCGGCCGGGGCGCCACTTTCCGCCCAGGCGAGGATCGTCGCCTTTTCCTCGTCCGTGAGAATCCGCTCCTCGGTGAAGGTCCCACGATGCATCTCCGCCGCGGACCAGGGTGGCATGCGCCCCTCGGCCACGGCACGCGCGATCATGGGAGCCCAGGGCCGCGCCTCTTCATAGGTGACCAGCGACATCGGCGCGACCATCCCACCCATGTTGAGCCCCTCGGGCTGATGGCACGCCTGGCAGTTCTCCTGGAGGATCGGAAGGACGTCGGCGTAGAAGGTCGGGGCCGCCCTGGATTCTCCCGCGGCGCGCGTGGCCGAAGCCACCTGCTGTTGAGCTCCGACGCTGGGGCTCGCCGCCACGGCAAGGAGGAGGGCCGCCATCGTGCGCCGGAGAACTGGGGTTTCCGCGAAATTCGTCGCTGGCATGTCGCACCCTCCCGAAGGGCGTGGACCTGGGGGTCCATACTGAGGGGGCCTACTTACACACTTGCGGGAAATCTACGGACGCGGGGCGGGGTTCTGCAAGAAGAAAGGTGCCCGGGGGGGCCGGGGCCCCCCCCGCACCTTCCGGCAGGACTAGGTGAGGGATGAGTGGGCGTACCGCTTAGAACCCAGCCACGCTCTGGATTGCCTCTCTCTCCCTCACCAGCCGTTCGAACTCTTCCTCCGTGAGATTCGTCACACCGACCCAGGCATGTCCCATCTCGTCCGCGGCCCGGTCACCCCAGGTCACGAAGTCTCCCGGATGCGGGTTCGAAGGGTGATTCTCGGTGTTGTCGAACCAGGTCGTGAACTTGAGCACCGTCCCCGTGGGGAGCAGCGGCGCCGCATCGTCCGCGTAGATGTAGTTGTTGTGCCAGTTGAACTGGAAGTTGTCCACGATGCTCAGCAACTCCTTCCGTCCATTCGGATAGATCGCTTCCATGGACATCCCCTTCCCCCGCAGGTGCATGTGCGGCTGGAAGCTCTGGATCCGAACCGGGTTCCGCATCACGAACTCGTTCTGAAACATCACCGTCGAGTGGGGCGGGATCTCGAGCGTGTTCTGCGGAGCCACATTGAAGATCCTCAGCGTCGTCTCGTATTCCGGCACGTAGCCTTCGGGATAGAGCCAGATGCCGAGCGAGACCTGATCGTCCACGACCTCGGTCCCCGACGGGTAATAGTGGATCTCGAACTCGACCTCGGAGCCGGCCTGGAGCAGCTTCCCGGTCCCTTCGGCGTAGACTTCGCCCACCTTGCCGATTGCCCACTCGGTCAGGAGGCCGCCCAGGTTGTGCTGCTGTACCGCGGTGGCGAGGACGTGGTGCGTCACCGTGCGGCCCGCAGGGAACGCGGGGAGGACCTCGACGGCCCGAACCCACCGGTCCTCCGTGAGCCCGGTGGACACCACCGGCCTCCACCACTGGTCATTTCCGTTCGCGGGGACCGTGAATGGGGTCGTCTTCACGACGAGGTCCGGGGGGCCGAAGACATCGAGCATCCGATACTCCTCGCCCGTGTCGAAGGTCGCCGGAGCCGGGAGATCGGCCGGGTCGCCCTCTGGAGCTCCCCCGTCCACCCATGCCACGATCGTCGCGATCTCCTCCTCCGAGAGCGACACATCGTTCTTGAATTCCTGGATCCCGAGATACGGATTCACATGCCAGGGCGGCATGATTCGCTCGGAAACCCGCACCCGAATCAGGGGCGCCCAGGGGCGCACCTCATCGTAGGTGAGAAGCGACATCGGCGCGATCGAGCCGGGCTGGTGGCACTCCTGGCAATTCGCCTGGAGGATCGGCGCGATGTCCCGACTGAAGGTCGGAACTTCATCGTCCCCCGGGCCGTTGCTCGTTAGGGCATGCACGTGTGCGGGAAGGGCAATCGCGACAACGACAGCCGCTCCGAGCCACCGCGCCCACCGCCTCGCCGCTTCGCTCTGGTTCATCCGGTCCATGTTGCGTTTCCTCCTCGTTGGACGGCGTGGTTCGGTTAGCGGGTGACGTTGACTCTGACATATCCGTTGGTCCAGCAGCACTGCTCCAGTCCGGCGGCGGAGACCGGCGTCTCGCTGTGGTCGGCGCGCACGTAGAGGACATATTCGCCTTCCACGCTGAAGACGGCGGTCGTGGCCGCCTGCTCGTTCCCTTCCTCGATCGGCAGCTCCGGGTTCGCGAAGGTGACCTCGCCTGGTCCCCGGTACTTGAACCAGCGGAGGGTGACGGCCTTGCCGTCTTCATCCCAGGAGGTCACGTCGAGGGGAAGAGGCTCCCCGGCCCGGGCCCGAAGTGGACCGACCCAAGCCCCGGCCGGACCGCGGGACTCCACGCCCTCGTCCTCGAGCACCACGACGGGTGGGCGCTTATTCGTCCCGGAGGCGTGAAGGTTGTCGGTCTGATAGCTGCCCAGGAGGCCTCCGGGGATCGAATACCGTTCGCCGTGGACCTCGAGCGTCCAGGTCACCCGGTCATCGGGCCCGAAGTCCGCCGGCACCTTCACCGCGAACACGCCATAGTGGCGGCGGGGGGTGAAGTAGGTGGGCTGCCCCTGATCCACCTCGCCCGGTTCGACAAAGTTGCCCGGCCCCACTGGGATCTCGACGATTTCCTCGGTGTTGCGATTGAGGTAGCCGAAGGAGAGGGTGAAGGTCCCGTCAGGATTCGGGAACCAGCCCTCGAAGGTCGGGCTGACGCCCAGACCCTTCGGCTGCTGGCGAGCGAGCGGGTTCTGCTGCGCTTCAGCGGCGATTCCCGCGCTGAGGAAGAGCGCGAGCAGGGCCCCTCCAGTGATCGGTCTCGCAATTCTCATCAGATTGCCCTCCGTTCGCGTGGCCCGCCTGGAACAGACCTCCACACTGCTCTCGGCCGGTAGATTGAAAGTGCGTCCGGCGGAGGGGCTCCGGCAGTCGGGAATCGCCGGATTCGGATGTGGGGAAATCTCCTACAGGGACAGGCCCGGGCCGGCGTCGCGGCGCTTCGGCCGCCGTTGTGGCGTCCAACGTCCCCGGATTAGCTTTTATCTCGTTACCTGAGGACGCCACGATTCAATTGTACGCGCGTGGCCCCCGCCGCGCTGGCCCTCCTCATCCCTGATCCCGAGGAAATTCTGCGCTCAGAACCCACTTCGCCGGGGCCGATTCAGCTATTGATCGCCCGGCTCTGTCGCCGTGACGCGCCGGATCACTTGGCCCTCCTCGACATTGAAGGCCTGACCGAGACCTCGACCGCCCAGGCCTTTCTCGCGGAGTGCGCCCGGCACGGCGTCCGGGGTCTCGTCCTCAAGAGGCTCCTGGACGCCCGCTCGACGGAGCCGGCGGCGGAATCGGGTTGGGCCGCCCTCTTCGAGCCGCTCCCACTCCTCCGGAAGCAGGCCACGCTCTGGGAGCTGGAGCAGGACCGGATCCTCACGGCCCTCCGATCGGCGGGGACTCACCCCATCGTCCTGAAGGGCGGGGCGCTACGGCATATGGCCTACGACCACCCGCTGGAGCGATGGATGGGAGACCTGGACCTCCTGGTCCACGCGGAGGACATGACGCCCCTCCTTTCGACGCTCTCCACGCTGGGTTACTCGAGCGAGTATTCGGCGGCAGCCAGGGAGGGGATCGAGGAGCATCATTACCACCACGTCGTCACCCACCCCAACGGCTTCATCGTCGAGGCGCATCAGGGGCTGACCCGCCCCGGGGCGCCCTGCGCGTTGGACCCCGTCCGCTTCTTCCAACGGGCGACGGAGATCCACCCGTCGGGTGGCGCCCCGATGCTTGTCCCCTCCCCCGAGGACATGGTCCTCCACCTCGTGAGCCAGATCGAACAGGAGGGGTGCAGGCGACTCAGCCGAATCGTGGATCTGGACCGGGTCATCGCGGCGTTCACAGAGCTGGACTGGGACTACCTCCGAAACCGGGGCGAAGCGGGAAACCTGGGCGTCGCGCTCGCGGTCTCTCTCCGCCTCGCGAACCTCCTCCTTTCGACCCCGGTTCCCGACTGGGCCGCGAACGGCCGCGGCCTCCCACCGGCCTCCCGCCGCGGCACCGAGCTCGCGCGTCCCGTGGAACACCTCCTATTTGCGAAGTCCCAGGGTGTGGTCGCAGCCCAAGACTTGTTTCGGTTCTGGCTCCTTCCGTCATGGACATTGCGGGGCGCCAGACTGCGTGAGCTCGCCGCGAGAAGGGCCGATCCACTGGAGTGGGTCTGGGAAGGAAAGGAGTCACCCGAGGAGGGGGAGGAGATCTCTAACGGGGGGCTGGGACGTCTGCTCAAGATGGCCGCGTACCAGCTCTGGACCGAGACCGCCGGGCGCTTCGGGAGAGCTTCCGTGGCCGGTTCGGGTACCCGACACTTTTGGGGCCAAGACCCCGAGGACCACACCCCGGGTGGGACGGGTTGAAAGTTCTCCTCGACGTCTCGAACCTGGGGCTCGCGCACGGGTCTGCGGAAACCCGCACAGGCATCTTTCGGGCCACCGAGTTTCTCGTGGATGAGCTCCTTCGCCGGAATGACCTCGACCTGGGCTTCGCCGCACTCGAATCCTACGTCGCCGAAGTCCAGCTCGCGCGCTACGACCGCTCCGTAGCCGGCCAGCTCGGCGCCCGCATGGTTTCCGCGTGGGACGCACCGGGAACGGACCTGGGCGCGTCGGTGCGTTTGGTGGACTCGCTCGAATCCGTCAACCGCGACGCCCCGGAAGGAAAGCGGATCGTTGCGGAGTTAGCCCTCACTAACCGACTCGCGCGTCCGCGAGCACTTCCCGGCGCGTTCGAAATCGTCCATTCCCTCAAACACCCGCTTCGATCGAGGGATCGGGTCCCAGGGGCGCTCCGCATCGTCACGATTCATGACATGGTCCCGGTCCTCTTTCCGGAGCTCGCTGAAGAGCGATTCGTGGTCGAACACCAGGCGATGACGCGGAGCCTCGAACCCGGGTCGGATTGGATCATCTGTAACTCCGAATGCACTAAAGCCGACGCCTGCCGAATTCTCGGCTTCCCCAATGATCGCGCGTTCGTGACCCCCTTCGCCGCCGACCCCCGCGTCTTCCGACCCTCTTCCGACGGCCCGGAGCGCACGGCCATTCTCGCCCGTTACGGGCTCGCCGGGCGGGACTACCTCCTCAGTCTCTGCACCCTCGAGCCACGGAAGAACCTCCCGGCGCTCCTCCGCGCCTTTTTTGCGATCGCCGGCGAACCGGGAAACGACGGGCTTCTGCTCGCCCTGGTGGGTCCGACGGGATGGAAGTCACAACCGCTTTTCGAGCTGATCGGCGAGCGGCCCGACCTTCGTGAGCGGATCGTGCTCACGGGTTACGTCCCTGACGCAGAGCTCAGCGCGATTTATTCCGGTGCTCGCGCCTTCGCTTATCCTTCTCTCTATGAAGGGTTCGGACTCCCCCCATTGGAAGCGATGTGTTGCGGAACCGCGGTGGTGACCTCCACGGCCGGTTCGATTCCCGAAGTCGTGGGATCCGCGGCGATCTTGGTGGAACCCCGAGACGAGGCGGGTCTCGCGGCCGCGCTGAGGAAGGTCCTCGCGGACGACCGCCTGGCGACAGAGATGTCCGTGAAGGGTCTGGAGCGCGCGAAGGAATTTTCCTGGGCCCGAACCGCCCAGGGGACGGTCGCGGCCTACCGGGCGATGCTCGCGTCGTCATGACGCGGCGCCCAGCTCCTCCAGGCACTCGATCACCCGCGCGACCGATTCCTTCCAGGTAAAGCGCTCCCGCGCCCGTTTCACTCCCGCCGCCGCCATGCGGTCTCGTTCGCCACGAAGCCCCCCGGCAACTCCCCTCATCCGTTGCGCGAGCGTCGCCCTCTCCACCTCGCAGAAGTCCACTTCCGTCACGTCCTCCTCGAAACCCAGCGCGACCTTGAAGCGGTTGTTCACGGGAAGGTTGATGCGCCGCACCGGCGTCAGGAAGGCCACCTCCCCGGAGCAGAAGTCGAGGCACGCTCCGAAATTCGGCACGATGGGCGGCGTCCCGCAGGCGATCGCCTCGAGAATCGGAAGGCAGAAGCCCTCGGCCCGGTAAGGGAAGACACCCACGTCGCACGCCCGATAAAGCGCGGCGAGTTCCTCGAGCCCCAGAAACTCGTCGAGGTGCACGATACGCGGCGCCGTGGGGTCTGCCGCGAGAGCGGAGATGCGGCTCCGGACTGCGTCTCCCTTGTAGAAGAGGTCGCCCGAGTGGTCTTTGATGACGAGAGAGACATCGTCCGTTGCCGTGAACGCCTGGGTGTACGCGTCGAGGAGGATGTCGGTCCCCTTCCGGGCGCTCACCCCTCCGACGAAGAGGAAGCGGAAGGAACGATCGTCCATCAGCGGAAACCTTACCCCATCCGGGCGAAAGACTTGGGGATCTACGCCGAGCGGAACGACCCGAATCCGCGCCGGCTCCACGCCCGCTATCTCCGCCTGCTTGGCGATCCAATGACTGTAGGCCCAGAATTGATCGAACTCGCGATTGATCTTTTCGACCCACGCCGTAGGGAGTGGCCCGAAGTCCCAGGTTCGCACGGCGATGGATTGACTCCCGCGGGGCGGCCGAAAGGCCGAAAAATGTGTCTCGAAGTCATGATGGATGACGAAGTCCGGAGCCGCCCCGCGCGGGTCGTAGTCGGTCACCCGATACCGGTCGTCCCCCTCCAGCCCCGCGCTCCAGTGGGAATTCACCAGAGCGAAGGCGGATTTGCCGATGCGCCGCCCCTGGAACGCGACGGTCTTGCGGGTGGGACGCTCGCCCTCGTGCGAGGACAATCGGGACTCCCGTTCAGCTGCCCCGCGCCGGAAGCGCGCGGACAAAGGTCACGAGATCGTCCAGATCGGCGAGGTCCTCACTCAGCTCGAGGCGGTACCCCTCGACCGAAGGCGTGAAGGCCGCAAGGAGTTCGAGGAAGCGGGTCCGATCCGCCAGATCCACGAATCGCTGGAGCTTGCCCGTCGCCCGCATCAGCTCCAGAAGCAACTCCTTCCTTGAGAGCCGCGCCGGGAGCAGCCGATTCCCCACCTTCGGGAAAAAGAGGTGTGTCACCGGGCCGTCGGTGTAGGGGACCGACGTGAAGAGCTCCCCCGCGGGGACTTCCTTCTTCATCGTTCCGGCAAAGTCCTTCGGCACGATGTCGAGCGGGTCGTCAAAGAAGAATTCCTCAGTTTTGGCGGTGAGCCGGGAGCGTTCGTCACACCCACTCACGACGAATCCGTCTCCGGTGCGTCGGAGGATGAGGTGGTCTTCGCCGAGGACCGTCCCTCCCGCGCGCGCCAGCTTGAGCGCGATCGTGCTTTTTCCCGCCCCCTTGTCCCCCAGGAAGAGACATACCTTGTCGTCCACGCTGATCGCCGCGCCGTGAAGCACGACGCGGTCCATGAGGAAGAGGAGCTTGTGAAAGGCGACCGCGAGGTGAACGCACAGGTCGAAATGGGGAAGGTCGAGGCGCACGACATCCAGCCGGATTCGGGCCGGGTGAATGTCGAGATTCAGATAGAGCGAAAGCGCCTCGGTGTGGATCTCGGGCCGGAGAGGGTCGTGCATGAGCACCATACCGTCCATCGGGACCTGCGGACCTGAATCGGCGCGCCCGCCCGGCCTTTCCTCGAATGCGATTTCGGCGCCAATGCCCGCGACGGGTGCCCAATCCGGAGCCTGGAGCGAAGTGCCGAAAATTTGGGCGACATCGTGCCCGTAACGCTCATCCGGGAGAAGGAGGCGGGCGGTCAGGCTACCCAAACGGATGTGACGTTCGTGCATCCGCTCACGCCCTTGGTCGCCGACGGGACAGAATCAGGCGGGAACGCGGCGAGCGACCTTCGCGAGCTTTCTGACGACGCGGCCGGGGAAGGTCACGACGTACTCACGCGCCGCGATGCGCCGCCATGCACGGAGAGCCTTCCTCCGCGCGGCTCGCCATTCCGGGCTCCGATCGCCGATCCACTCCCCGTCCCGCCCGCGTGCCACCGCGACTCCGAGCAGGTCCTCGGCGGCACAGACGTACCGCCGGGCCGGCCAGTTCTCGCACCAGAGGTCCAGTCCCCGTTGGTGTTTTCGCACGACGCGCCTCGTCGGGAACTTGTCGCTGAACCGATAGGTGACGACATCTCCAACGTGGATGTCGTCGAAAGCGATTGGCTCGACGACGACCTCGTCCCCTTCCACGAGAAACGGGCGCATGCTCTCACCGTGAAAGTAGAGCCGGCGCCCCTTCGAGGAGAGCTCCAGCTGGAGCTCCTTGGCGGCCAGGAGATTCACACCCATGCGCGATCAGTCGTCTTTGGCGGGATCATAGTGAAGTGTCGTCACTCCCCGCTCAGAATGAGCTGCTCGAGCTCACCGAAGGGAGACACCTGCGGCGGTTCGTAAGGCCCCGATGCCGCCCGACCGAGCCGTACCCCACTCCCTGACGAGGTTTCCGACGCATCCGGGACTTCGGTGGCCAACCCGGCCCCGACCAGGCTCCTGAGAAAAGTGTCAACGTCTTGTCCCGCCTGCTGCGGCGGCGCATCGAGCTGCTGTGACAATCCGCTCACCAACTCGTCGGGCGAGCAGGGGCCCGACGTAAGGGCCTCCCAAAGTGCGGTCCCGGTACGGTTCAGCCCATAATATGCCGAAGACTCCGCGTGTACGAGGACCGCTTCCCCTTCCACAACTTTCCAGGCCACGTCGTCCGTGCGCGCTCGAAATTTCATCTCTCCCTCTCCGGCTTGGGCCCGGAACCGCCGAAGGGCATGGTCCCGAAGCCAAACACATGTTCCTTACACATATCACATGTTTCCAGACGTTTCGCAAGAATCAAGCCGTCCTCGATTCGCTCGCCCAACCGCTCAAAATGGCGAAGGTGGTCCCGGAAGCCCCCGGGACGCGGACCGGGGCGCGAGAGTTCGTCGGGGAAATCCCTCCCAGGGGGGGGCAGGAATGCCGCGGTCGAAGGCCGCATCCCTTGTTGAGATCCGGTGACGCACTTCTCTTCCCCTCCACCTACCAGGGTCGAACCGGGACTCGCCCCCGCGCAAGGAGTCGGAAAGCCGATGACTTCGGAAAAAATGGGCCCCAACCCAATTCCCTCCCGCGGGATTCGGAGACGCATCGCGGTCCTGCATCGAACCCTCGGACTCGTCCTCGGCCCCCTCGTCGCCCTCTGGTTCGTTTCGGGGATCGGCATGATGTACACCGGCGGGATGCCGAGCCTCACACCCGACCTTCGCCTCGAGAGATTGCCCTCTCTGGAACTCACCGCGGTTCGCCAAGGACCGGCCGAAGCCTACACGCGGACAGGACTCAATGGCGCGCCCTCGAGCGTGACCCTCCTCTCCGTCCTCGGTAGACCTGCCTACCGATTCAATGGAAGCCAGGGTCCCTCCGTCTTCGCCGACGACACCACGCTGGTCGAGACCGCGGGAACCCGGGAAGCGGTGTGGGTGGCAAGCTTGTTCGCCGGCGTACCCGTGGAGGCCGTCACCTACGACCAGCTCATCTCGCACGCGGACCAGTGGACCATCGCCCAGCGCCGCCAGTTGCCGCTCCACCGGCTGCGCGTGGACGACGGAAGGGGTACGGTGCTTTACGTCTCTCCCGGGAACGCGGAAGTCGTTCAGATCACGACGCGCCGAAGCCGGGCTCTGGCCTGGATTGCCGCAATCCCCCACTGGCTTTATCTGACGCCGCTTCGCCTCAGGGAAGGCCTTTGGCGACAGCTCATCCTCTGGACCGCCGGGATCGGAAGTGTCCTCGCCGTGCTCGGGCTCACGCTGGCCGTCGTTCAATTTCGAGTGCCCCGTCCTGTTCGACTGTCCCATGTTCGCTCATACATTCCGTACGCGGGATGGATGAGATGGCACTACCTCACCGGTGCCGTCTTCGGCGTCCTGACATTCACCTGGATATTCAGTGGCTTCCTATCCATGGAACCGTGGGGATGGGCGTCGGGAGAGGGGTTGTCGAGCGTTCCAATTCGGAGGGCCCTTGCGGGGGAGGCCGTGGCGCTGGAGGCGATTCCTTCCCTTCAGCCGGCAGCGCTCGCCGCGTTCCTTGGAGAAGAGCGTTTGAAGGAGGTGTCATTTGGCCGGGTCCGCGGCCACCCGACATTGATCCTGAGAACCTCGGCAGACCAAGGCATACAAGGCGTGTCCATCCTGGACCGAGGGTCCCCCCGAAGTGCCGGGAGACACATCTTGGATGCCCTGAGCCTGCGTCCGATCACATCCATTCCCATGGACACTCTCCTCGGAATTGTTCGAGCGACTTACCCGGAAATTCCGATTGCGGATGCGGCGGTGCTCCACGACTACGATTCCTATTATTACTCCCGTGACCGCAGTGCGCCGCTCCCTGTCTTGCGCGTCCGATTCGACGACGCGGACCGGACCTGGATGTACCTCGATCCCGAGGCCGGCACCGTCGCCGCCGCCCTTCACCGGCTCGACCGGATCGAACGTTGGATTTATAGCGGATTCCACAGCCTGGACTTCAATTTCTGGTACCGGACCCGGCCGGCCTGGGACATCGCCATGATCGTTCTCTTGCTCGGAGGGCTTACGACGACCGTGATCGGGTTCTCGTTGGGGCTCGAAAGGATCGCGAGGAAATGGTGACCGAGTGGCCTCTCGACCACATCGGGATCGCGGTGACTTCGATCGAGGAGGCGCGCCCCCTTTACGAGCGCGTCACCGGCGCGCCGGGTGGACCCACGCTGGAGCTACCGGAGCAGGGGGTGAACGTCGCCTTCTTCGGTGGGATCGAACTCCTGGAGCCCCGAGGTCCAGAGTCTTCCCTGGCCAGATTTTTCGACTCGCGGGGGCCGGGGCTTCATCACATGGCCTTTCGGGTCCCCGACATTGCAGCGGAGCTCACGCGCTTGGAAGCGGCCGGGGTCCGGCTCGTGGATCGCGAACCGCGGATCGGCGCGGCGGGCCACCCCATCGCCTTCCTGCATCCTTCGGCGGCAGGGGGGGTCCTGGTTGAGCTCGTCGAGGTTCCCGTGGAACCGAATCCGCGTTTCGGCGTACCTTCAGGGTGACACCCACGTTTGGGGGCGTCCCGGTTTCGACGTGTTCGGTGAAGTCGGAGCTGCGTGCCGAGGTCCCGGGACCTCGAAAATCCTCCGGGAAATTTCACAACTGCCAACGATAACCTGGCAATGGCTGCGTAAGGTTCTACCTTAGCCGCAGTCCGTTCCTTGAGGAGCCCGCCTGAGGCGACTCTCGTGGACGTCGAAAATTCGGGCTGGTCCTTCGGCGGCGCTGCCGCGTCGGGGACGAGATTTCTCGGTAGCTAGCGCGGACCGGCTGCGCCCTGGCCGAGGCCGATCGCGAACCCAATAGGGCGATACGCACGTAGATGCTTTGATGGATCTGTTCGCGGACGCGGGTTCGACTCCCGCCGCCTCCACTGTTGCAACATACTCGAACCGCCGTCCGGGCCTCGCCCGGGCGGCGTCTTGAGTAGGACCAGGCAATCGATCGTGGTGCGCACCCCGTAGTAGGGTCGCCCGATGTCGCCGAGGGTGGGCTCGAGCCGGACCTGGCCGAGGAGCTCTCGGAGTAGGAGGGCTGACTGCTCGGTCCGCCGCTCCAGCAGCTCCTGCATCCCGTCCAGGCGGTCCTCGATCCATTCCCGGGGCGGAGCGTGGAATACCTTCTCCCGGCTACGGCGCAGGCCGTCCAACTCGTCGCGGAGAGCCTCCACGCGCCGCTCGGTCTCCAGGAGGGCCTTGGCGAGGGCCTGGCTCCCTCGCCCCTCGCCGATGAAGTCCACGAAGTTGCCGAGCCGGCGCTCCTCGGCCCCGAGCTCGGCCTCCTTGACCCGGACGGTTTCGGGAAGGTGGACGGAGAGCTTGCCAACTTCCTCCTCCACGCGGCTGATGAGATACTGGATCTGCCTGGTTCGAGAGAGCTGCTCCCGGACGGCGCCGACGATCACGTTCTCAGCAAGGGTTCGCCGAACCAGCACGCGGTTGTTGCAGGCGCCCTTGGCCGCGCCGAGGCAGCCGTAGTACCCTCCGGCTTTCCCGCTCACCTGGGCGATCGCGGCGCCGCAGGTACCACACACCATGGCTCCCGACAACAGGTGGGTAGGGAAGTGGCCCTGCCGGCCTCCCTGGCTCTTCGAGAACCCTCGCCGGCCCTTCCCGCCGGGCCAGCTCCGCCGAACCTCCTTCCGTCGGGCTCGAACTGCCTCCCACATCTCCTGGGGCACGATCCGGAGCGTATCGTCATCCTGAACGATCCACTCGCTCGCGAGTTTGGTGAAGCGGCGGCGCTTCCCGGTCCGCGGGTCCCGGCGGCTCTCCGTCTTGTTCCAGGTCCACCAGCCCACGTACTTCTCGTTGTCCAGGATCCGGCTCACCGTGGCCGGTGACCACCCCTTGGCGGAGTGGATTCGCCCAGGAACTCCCTCCTCGTTCAACATGCGCACGATACGGGAGACCGGCAGCCCGTCGGCGTACGTCTGGAAGACCCGAAGCACCACGGCGGCCTCTCGTGGCTCCATCTCCATCTTGTAGCCGTCCGGTCGTGGGCGGCCTTTCTTATCCATCCGAATCGTCCCGACCGGCACCGACCGGTACCCGAACGTCCGCTCGCCGACGGAGAAGCCTCGCTCCTTCTGGCCGATCTGCCCCCGGAGCGTCTTCTTCTTCAGGTCCCGGAGCTGGAGCTCGTTGAAGATGCCGCGGATCTGGATACCGAGGGTGGCCTCCTCGTCATCGCTGTCCAGCCCGTCGGCCACCGACACCACCCGCACTCGCTCGAAATGCAACTCGGCAATCACCGAGAGCATGAGGTAGTTGTCGCGGGCGAGCCGAGAGAGGTCGTCGACCAGCACTACGTCGAACTGCGCGTTTTGGGCGGCGGCCACCAGGGCCACGAGCCCTACCCGATCGCGGCGAGCCCCCGATTTCGCCTCGTCGGCGTAGATGTGGTCCTCCAACACGGAGAAGCCGCGCTGGGCTGCGAGCCGCCGGCACGCACCGGTCTGGTCCTCGATGCTCTCGGGGCGTTGGTTCTCGGAGCTGTACCTGGCGTAGATGGCCGCACGCATGCCTAATCCTCCTGGTGCTCGCCTTCGTGTAGGGAGACCTCAGCCGCGGCCGCCATGAGGCGGACGTATTCCAGCGCCAACTCCTCCGCGAGGTGGTCGAGAAGGGCCGTCATCGCGGGGTTCAGGTCCGGCGTCCAGGAGACTTCGGGGCCCGGAGGCGGTTGAGAGGCAGCTGCTCGGCGGGCTGGTGTCGCCATGGTATATGATAGACAGTGGCTATTATATTAGACATAGGAATTTGAGCCTCGTTGTGGAGCCAGTAAGTCTTGGAGCGCGCGGCGCCGCCGGCCCCCCGGGGAAAGCCTAGGCGGCGCGGCGCGCGCTCCCGATGGAGCCTTGCTCTACCGAAGCGAAAAGACGCGGCAGCGCACCCATACTCGAAGCGCTTCCAGAAACGAGACTCCGGGCGAACCCCCCTCGGCAAGAGGTTGGTTCGTCAAAGACCATCCCACTCTTCGGGAGGCCTCAATCGCCGGAAGGCGGTATAGAGAAGGATGTCGTATCCGACCTTCATTCCCGCTCCAACGAAAAGGAACATTCCGAGCCCGACCCCTCACATGAGGAGGCCGGCGAATGCCGGCGCCACGGCCCATGCCGCGAGCCGCACGAGGTGCGTGGCGCCGGCGGCCAAGGTGCGTTCCTCGGGCCGGATCACGGCCATCAAAAAAGCCTGCCTGGTCGGCACGTCCATCTCCACAAGGCTCTCTCGGAGCAAAAAGAGCACGGCGGCCATCGGAAAGGTCGGGGCGAAGGGCACGGTCACGAGCACGAGGCTCGACGGAATGTGCGTAAAGACCATCGTGTTGAGCAGCCCGAACCGCCTTGCGAGCCACGCTGCCCCGAGGTGCGACGGCGCGTTCGACACTCGCGTAGCGAAGAAGAGAAGTCCCACGGCAGCCTCTCCGGCGCCGAACCGTTCGTAGAAGAAGAAGGATAGGAGCGCCGTGGTCAGAAATCCTCCCGCGACGCCGTCCACCGCGAAAAGGGAGGACATCTTCCAGAGAATGCGCCGGGTTTCCGGCGATGCGCGTACAACAGGCTTCGCCTCGGTCACTCGGCCTCTCTCGGCTGCCTCCGAGAGTCCCGCATACGCCACTGCCGTGAGAAGGAGGATCGAAGCTTAAACGACGAGCGCTGCGCGGAACGCAGCCAGCTCCTCGACCCCGGCGACCCCCTAAAGCACCGTGGGCAGGGCCGCAAAGAGGCTGCCGAGCGCGTGGCCGGCGTCCTGAAGCACGTTGTACCAGGCGTAGACCGACGTGCGCTCCGGCTCGGAGGCCATCGCCGGGAGAATCGCCTGGTCAATGATGACGGACGCGCCGCGGTCCCGTCCCATCCCGTTTACCATGCCGAGGAAGGCGGCGGCCCCAATGGCGGCGGGCCCGGACGCGAGCGCGAAGCCGAGCCCGCCGATGGCACCAGCGAGAGAAAGGGCGACCAGGGAGTTTCGGCGACCGAGTCGGTCGCCCGCGAGCGTGACGAGCATGGCCGCTACGGCGGCGCCGGAGAGACCTGCGGTCACGACATTGCCGATGGCGAGGGCGTCGAGTCCAACTTTCGCCAGGTACACTCCGATGAGGACGCCCACCATTCCGGTTGCCAGGGCACGGAAGAACGCAGCGGCGTAGAGGAGCCGTCGGTCGTCCACGGTCATACGGCGCTCCCCGACTCGGTCTCGAGCGTAGCCCTGGGGCGGCCCTACAGGACGCCCGATACCTTGAGGAACAGCGTGTTACCCTGCGAGGATGCCTGCCCGAACGCAGCCGTCCCCCGTTGGAACGCGATCTGTATCGCGCCGAATGGCGGCCGGTAGCGGTAGACGAAGACGGTCTGAACGTTGTGCCGGTCCAGGCGGGTGCTGTTCTGATAGAAGAGCTGCAAGTACAGGTCCGGCGTGAAATACACGTTCCCGCGAACCACGTGGATCCAGGTCGTCTGATCCGCGGGATCGGGATCGAGTACGAGGCGTTCCAACTCGTACTCCAGTGCCGAAGAATCCGTCGGCTTCACCGCCGCAGCGAGGGTAATGAGGTCGAAGTCGGAGCCGAAGCTCTTTCCCGTCCGGTAGCCAACGGACGCTGACTGAAGGGCCCTCGTGTTGTATCCGATGGTCGTGCCCACGTCGCGGTTTCGAAAGTCCGTTTCGAAGCGCTTGAACTCCTCGGTGTAGCTCACCGACGCGGACCATCGGTTGCGGAGATCCACGCTCACGCTCTGGTCCACCTGCCAGCTCCGAAGCACACCGCTCTGTCCCCAGTACACGTTGTAATTCGATAGATACTGGATCCGCTCGGCCGGGCCGGAAGCGGGCCAGAGCGCCTTCTCGATGGCTGAGTCCAGCTCCCGGCGATCGTCGTCCTGAACGAAGCCGACGGGGTTTACATCGTCTCCGAAGCCCTC
This sequence comes from Gemmatimonadota bacterium, assembly GCA_040882465.1. NCBI lineage: Bacteria > Pseudomonadati > Gemmatimonadota > Gemmatimonadota bacterium. The sequence goes on along the minus strand of JBBEBG010000037.1, from coordinate 5,589 downwards.
GCCCAACTCCGTGTAGCGGACGTGGAAGTGACCCGTCGGGGAGTCGTACGACGGGCGCAGGAAGAACCCATGAGAGCCGGAAGCCCCGGATCCGTAACTCGCGATCGCCTGCGCTGTGAGCCCGAGCCGCTCGCTGAAAAACAGGGTGGCGTCGAGGCTGACCGAGCCGCTGCCCGCGCCGCCGGCCTCGCGTCCGGCCCAGGTCAGCCCCAGGCTCGATCGCCCGACGTCCCGCTGGAGACGGCTCACGCCGTACACCGAGTGCGGCTCCCCAGCACCCGGTGCTTCGTCAGCGCCGAGGAAGTAGATCGTCCATGGGCCGATCTTGCCGTGTACCTTCCCTCCGCCCCGGAGGTCGGCGATGCGCCGGCTGTAGAACGTTCGGATCCGCTGGCGGAAGAGCTCCGCGCCTTCGAGGAAGAACGGGCGCTTCTCTGGGAGGGAGAGCTCGAATCGGGTGAGGTTCACCTGCTCACGGTCGGCCTCGATGGTGGCGAAGTCCGGGTTCACGGTGGCGTCCAAGGCCACGGCGGGAGTGAGCCGATAACGCGCGTCCAATCCGGCGTCCCATCGCGTCTTCACACCCTGCTCGGCCCGGGAGAGCCCGTACACGATGATCTCGCGCCGGCGGAGGGGAGGAGGGAGGTCGAGCCCGACGAGGAGGCCCGCGCCGGATACGCGGAACGCGGTCTCGAGCGGCCCCGACCAGAAGCTCACTTCCAGTTCCCTCCGGCGGCTTCGCCCGACGTTGAGTCCCCAGACCCTTCCTTCTCCAGCGGCGTATCGGAGCGTCGAAAGGGGAATCGCGATCTCGGCGGTCCATCCGCCCGCGGTTCGCGCAGCCGCTCCCGTCCATTCGCCGTCCCAGGTGAAGTCCACCTCCCGCCCGTCGCCCGCGATCCGGCCGTCCGATTTCGTACCGAGGGGGTTCACGGCAAAGACGTAGCCGGACTGCCGGTCGGAATACGTATCGAGCACGACGAACACCGCGTCATCCGTCATCATGTCGGCGTCGCGCCGGGTCAGCTCCGCCTGGATGCTGCCGGATTCGCGGAGGCGGAATCCGAAGTAGACGGCCACGCTGTCGTAGAGGACCATCGCCTCGGTGGGCTGCATGGCCGGCTCTCCCCGCCGGGGCTCAAACTGGATGAACTCGGTTAGTCGGGAGGCTCGGGACCAGGCGGGCTCGTCGAGGACCCCGTCCACGACCGGCGAGACGTCGGCGCGCACGGCCTCCACGCTCGGCACCTGCTGCGCCGGCAAGGCCGAGTTGATCGCAAGCAGAGCCGCGGTCAGCACGTGCGCATTGTCGAGCACGCCGGCCACGGCCCGCAGTTGGGTGCCTCGCGGCACCCCGGCGTATGCTCCAGCACCACGCCGGGGATCCCCAGCCGAACACGGTCAGCGACCTGCATCGAGGGCGCTCCTCAGCCCACGGAGAACGTCATTGAGCGGCCCGTCTCCCCAGAAGTGGATGTAAGTAATGTCAGGGTCGCTGTCGATGAGGTGACTGTGCACTGCGGTGGCCACGGTGCCGCCCTCGGCCAGAGCCCGGAGGAGGGGGGTGACAGCCCGTCCACGAACCGCGAAGTCGCCGGTGGCCACGGCGCGGTTCGCGTTCACCTGCTGGATCACGATCGGAGAGCCGTATCCGAGCGCGGGATTCACGACCCGGCCGTCCATGGTCACCGCACCGTCAACGAGCTGAAAGGAGAGGCGCGCTACCGGACCGCTCGCCGAGCCCGATTGTCCGAGCACCCGGAACACCAGAGCTGTGTCGATCTGGACAGGCTGGGGACGCGGGGCGGGCGCGGGGCGCGGCGTGCCGGTCAGCGCCACCGCGCGCTCCACGCGGCTGGCCAGGTCGGTCGCGACGCCTTGACCGTGGAAATGCATGTAGACGATTTGAGGGGTTTCTCCCGCGAAGTGGTTGTGGATCGCGGTCACCGCGATGCGCTGCCGTGCCAACTCCTCGAGCACGGGGCCCAGCTCCGCGCTGGTGACGACCAGATCGCCCATCATCGTGGCGTCGTTCGGCTCACCGCTGAATCCCACCCAGGCTCCAAGTCCGATGGCGCTGGCATCCACGCCTGCGATCGTAAGCGTCAGGTCGGAACGGGGCAGGTTGTACCGGTGGTACGGAGCGCTCGACACATTCTCGGTCCCGAGGGTTCGTCCGACGGCGATCCAAGGGTCCACGTTTTGGCTCGAGGCTGCCACGGGGAGCGCCAGCGCGATGCACGAAAGCACGGTGACTAGAGGTGAAGCTCGTATGATCATCTCCGGTTCTTCCTTGTGTTGGCTGCTGGGGGAGCCCGTGACGGCGCTTCCGATGCCGGTCCCCCCTTTCGCAACGGCCGGTAGAATGGCATCTTGTTGCATGATACACATGTATCATCGCGAGGGCAACAGACCCTGGAGATGGTGCTGACCGAGCGACACGGGGGACCTTGGCTTCTCTTCATCCACCAGCTTCCCGCCAAGCCGGGCTATGCGCGCGTGAGGCTGTGGCGGCGCCTCCAGCGCATCGGTGCCGTGCAGGTGAAGAGCTCTGTGTGGGGACTTCCCGTGACAAACGAATCGCTCGAGGACTTCCAGTGGCTGGCGGAGGAGGTCCAGGGAGCAGACGGGGAAGCGCTGATTTGCCAGGCCACCTTTGTCGCCGGGCTGACGGATGAGGTGTCGGAAGCGCTCCTGGCCGCGGCGGGCTCGGCCCCGCAGCCGGAGTCGCGGGCATCGGCCCCGAAACCAGGTAGCGCCCGGTCCTTCGACCCGATGGATTTTCGTGGGCGTGTCTGGGTGACTCGCCGGGGCGCGAAGGCCGATCGGATCGGCAGCGCCTGGCTTATCAAACGCTTCGTGGATTCGGACGCGACCTTCAAGTTCGTTTCGGAGACGGGATACGTTCCCAGCGCCGGCGAGATACGATTCGACATGTACGAAGCCGAGTTCTCTCATCAGGGAGATGCCTGCACTTTCGAGGTATTGGCGAGTACGTTCGTTTCAGTGGACCGAGCGGTGGCGGCAATCGGCGAAATCGTCCACGACATCGACCTGAAGGAATCGCGGTTCGCCCGTCCCGAGACCGAGGGGATTCGCCTGCTTCTCCTCGACGGCGTGTGTCGAGAGGCAGTGGCCGACGAGCGGCGCCTCGAGCTTGGTTTCGCATTGTTCGATGTCCTCTGGAACGCTCTAAATGGCCGCGCACACTCGTTCGGCTCGTTGGGGGGAGATGCACAAAGGGAGGCGGACGGCGATCCTCGCTCGGCTCCCGGTGCCGGAGGCATGGACCCGTGAAACCAACGGACCTCTGCGTCTCGCTTCCGTTGGGCGTGGTCCTACCGTTTCTCGCTGCATGTGACGGCCCGCCGCCACCCGCTACGACGGAACGGATCGAGGTCCGTGGCACCGCCATCGTGACTCTTCGGAACGACTTCACATCGGGACTCGTGGACTGGAGCGTGGTGGATGGGGTCTGGGAGCGGCGGAGCCTCGGCGGTGAACACCGGCTGGCTCAGACCTCCACCGATCGTGCCTTCCCGGTCGTACTCCTCGAGGGGCGGCGTTTCTCGGACGTGGACGTCACAGTGCGCTTCAGACCCGTGTCCGGCGAAGCCGACGCCAGCGCGGGGATCGTCTTCCGAGCCCATGACGGGCAGAACTACTACGTGGTCCGTGCCAACAGTCTCGAGGACAACTTCCGGCTGTACGCAGTCGTGGACGGGGACCGCCGGCAGATTGCGGGTACTCGGATCGACGCGCCTCGCCTCGGGGAGTGGCACACGCTCCGGGTAACCGCAGTGGGTTCGCGGATTCAGGCCTATCTGGGCGGCCGCTTACTGATCGACCATCGTGACGAGAGGTTTAGGGAGGGGCTCGTAGGGTTATGGACGAAGGCCGACGCCGTGACGGAGTTCGACGACCTGGAGATCGGAGGCGTCCCTTCCGACTGACCTGCTCGAGCGACGATCCGTGCCCTGCCTGAGTTACGGCCGCCCGTTGTGCTCCGCCCCGGGCGCGAGCTCTCCCAGGGGCCCCGCGGCGCTCCGCGTTCCAGGCAGGGAAGGAGAGGTCAATCCTCCAGATTCAGCTCGCGTGAGATTTCAGTCAGGCTCAGCTCGAGACGTACGGCCCGGCTCCCTTCGGGCCCGCCAAGCCCATACGGAATCCTTCCATGCTGAGGTGCCTTGGCCCGGGCGAGGGCGCGGTCCAGATCGCGCGGACCTAGCTGCGTCGAGGCCACCTCTCGGAGGTCAATCCCTCCGTATACCTTCGGCAGCGACCGAGCGGCAGCAAGAGTGAAGTACAGAAGCGCTCCGTCGCCGATGACGAGCCTCAGGTCTGGCGCTCGTGAATCGCGAAGGCTCCCCGGAAGGCTGAAGCCCTGGAAGCGCTTGGCCACATTCGCCTCGAACGCCCGCAGTACATAGAGGATCGCGCCTACAAAGGAGACGGCAATTTCCAGGTCGCGGAGTCGAAGCGCGACCGCGAACTCGACGAGGTTCCGTTCCGAGAACCGACGACTGCTGCCACGTCCCTTGGCGTCCTGAAAGTCGGGCCGCACCACCCCCTTCTCGCACAGGTAGATGAGCCGGTGCTGCGGTTCTCCAAGGAGGCGGACCGCCTCCGTCAGGGTCCATTCCTTCGAATCGTCGGCCATGTTGACAGACATCGTCTATCATGAGGGGGAGCGCGTCAAGGGTGCCTTCCGGTAGTGATCTCAGTGTCCAGGATCCACCCGATCCCCTTCGCTGCCGTTTTGTCGGTCACGCCAAGGCGCCTCGCGATCGCACGGTCGCTCAGGCCCAGTTCATGGAGATGGAGAGCCTTCGCAGCGATCAGCTGGTAGGTTGGTGGGTCGAGGGTGTCCACCAGCGCCACCTCGAACGGCAGCGCGACCGCGGTTCGAATTCTTTGCGTCCGGGTCCACTGTTGCAACATACTCGAACCGCCGTCCGGGCCTCGCCCGGGCGGCGTCTTGAGTAGGACCAGGCAATCGATCGTGGTGCGCACCCCGTAGTAGGGTCGCCCGATGTCGCCGAGGGTGGGCTCGAGCCGGACCTGGCCGAGGAGCTCTCGGAGTAGGAGGGCTGACTGCTCGGTCCGCCGCTCCAGCAGCTCCTGCATCCCGTCCAGGCGGTCCTCGATCCATTCCCGGGGCGGAGCCCCTGGAATACCTTCTCTCGGCTTCCGCGGCGCCACCGCGAAGCCGGCCTCGACGCCCGTGCCCGAGCCGTGCGGCACGAGCGGCTCCGCCCGCATCTCCTGGGCCCGGCTTCTCGCCCGGATCTACGAGGTGCTCCCGCTCCTGTGTCCCGCCTGCGGGGGTGAGATGCGGGTTCTCTCGTTCATCACCGGCCCTCCCACCGTCCAGGCCATCCTCCTGCATCTCGCTCTTCCACACCGGCCCCCGCCGCTCACTCCCGCGCGCGCTCCCCCGCAGGCCGAGCTCGACTTCGATCAGACGTCCGCCTTCGACCCGTCCGATCCCGAGCCACTCCCCGAGCCGGACTTCGACCAGTCTCCGCCGGGCGACTGGGACGCCTGACCCCTTCGCCCGAAACGCCAGCTCCGCGCTCATGCTCCCCC